>JABGQJ010000041.1 GCA_018648945.1 Victivallales bacterium | reverse complement strand
GGACCCACCATTGCCGGTGGCGAGGGCGTGGTCACCCAGTCCCTCGCCGAGGGGCTGGCGGCGGCCGGGCACGAGGTGCGGGTCGCCGGGCTGCTCGACCGCGGTGGTCACTCGCCAGCGTGGGAAGAGCGCAACGGAGTCACCATCCACCGGGTGCCAGTGCCCTTCTTCCGGGGCGGCGGAATCTGGGCTCGCTATCGGCTCTGGCGCTTGGTCCGGAGATGGTCCAGAGCGGGGGAGATCGATGTGGTGGATGCACCACTGGCGCGCGGTCTTGTCGCTGCCTGGGGGCGTTTGCCGGTCCCGGTCATCGTGCGTGTGCACGGCACCCATGCCGCCCGCACCTCGCCGATCGCCCCGGCCCCCTCGGGCGTCTCCCAATGGTTCGAGCGGAGGGGTGCCCAGCGGGCGGACGTTCTCTGTGCTGTCAGCGCGTCTGTTGCCCGGCTGGTGACCGAGCGTCTGCTCAACGCCCCCCAGCCCTGCGCGGTGATCCCCAATCCAGTCTCCGGCCTGGGAACGCCTTCCTGGGAGCCCGAGCGCCCGCCCGTGATCGTCTACTCTGGCGGGCTTTCCGAGCGCAAGGGGGTATGCGAGCTCATCCGGATCTGGCCGCGTGTGCGTCGCACCTTCCCGGCGGCCCGGCTGCTTCTGTTCGGCCGGGACAGCTCCCTCCGCACCGGGGGGACCGTGAGCCAGTGGATCAAGGACCAGTTGCGCCAGCCGGCGGATTTGGGGGTTGAGATCCGGGGGCATGTTCCCCGGGAGGCCCTGGCTCGCGCCTACTCCCGGGCCGCCGCCGTGGTTCTCCCTTCCCACTACGAGGCCTTTGGCATGGCCGCTGCCGAAGCGATGTGGTGCGGCTGCCCGCTGGTCTTCACGCGGTACGGCAGTGGCCCCGAGCTCCTGCGCGATGGCGAGGAGGGGTTGCTGGTCAACCCCCACGAGCCCGATAGCATTGCCGAAGCTCTGCTGCGCATTCTGCTTGACCGCGAGTTCGCTGCCGGGCTTGGCCAGGCGGCCGCCCGCAAGGCCCGCAGCCAGTTTGCCCTGGGGCCGGTGATCGAACGCAACTTGGCTTTCTACCAGCAGTGCTGCCGCACGCTGAGAGACGGCACCGCCTAGACCCGTCTGGTCGTGGCTTGCATCAGCGGCGCTGAAACACAAGATTACGCCGCTTGTGAGCGACAGATCGAGCGGCTCCGTCACCCCTGGCTGGAATCCACAGGAACCCACGACTCATGTATAGATTGCTGAATGCCTCTGCCGAGGAGATCGCAAAGAACAAGAGTGACTTCGATGTGACGTACCTCGGCGAGCAATCCGTCGATTCGCCGCTTGGCGAGGTCGCCTTCGCCGACGAGGAACTGCGGGTCTCCCTCTTTTCCGACACCAAGACGATCAGCGGCCTGGTCCAGGCCGGGATGGAGCCCCCCGGCTTCGTGCCCGCCGGCCCGCGCCGTCGGATCTACCACGACCCCGCCTGGACCCGGGCCGGGATTGTCACCTGTGGCGGCCTCTGCCCCGGTCTCAACGACGTCATCAAGGCCTTGGTGAACACCCTTTGGTACAACTACGGTGTGCGCACGATCTTCGGCATCCCCTATGGCTATGAGGGACTGAATCCCGCGTTCGGGCACGAGCCGACGATGCTGAATCCCGAAATCGTGGACTCGATCCATGAGGAGGGTGGCTCGATTCTCGGCTGCTCCCGCGGACAGCAGCCCAACGACGTGATGGTCCGCGCCCTCGAACGGCACAACATCAACGTGCTCTTCGCCATCGGCGGGGACGGTACCCAGCGGTGCGCCCACGAAGTGGCCGAGGAGGCCGAGAAACGCGGCTTGCGCATCAGCGTGGTCGGCGTGCCCAAGACCATCGACAACGACCTGAATTTCATGGATCGGACGTTTGGCTACGAGACCGCCGTCTATAACTCCGCGCCGGTGATCGGCTGCGCTCACAACGAGGCCAAAGGCGCCTACAACGGCGTCGGTCTAGTGCGCCTCATGGGCCGCGACTCCGGCTTCATCGCCGCCAGTGCTACCCTGGCCAATTCCGTGGTCAACTTCTGTCTCGTTCCCGAGGTCGACTTCGAGCTTGAGGGCGAGAACGGGTTCCTGGCCGCCCTGGAGCGTCGCCTGGCGGCCAAGCACCATGCCGTGGTCGTGGTCGCCGAGGGGGCCGGGCAGGAACTCCTTGCAGGCCAAGACGAGATCGACGCTTCCGGCAACGACCTTCACAAGGACATCGGGCTCTACCTCAAGCAGCGGATTGGCGAGCACATGGCGGGCTGCGGGATGGACCACACCGTCAAGTACTTTGACCCCAGTTACACGATTCGCTCCGTCGCTGCCCGGGGCACCGACGCCGTATTCTGCCTCCATTTGGCGCAGAACGCCGTGCACATGGCCATGGCTGGGATGACCGATGTGGTCGTCGGTGACTGGCACAACCACTTCGTCGCCGTCCCCATCGCCCTCGCAGTGCGCGACCGGCGCAAGATCGATCCCCGCGACCAGCTCTGGCAGAGCGTTCTCATGGTGACTCGCCAGGAAGAATACCTTCACCCGAAAGATCAGTAGGCGTCCCATGCACATATCTGACCGCTATTTCGCCCGTGGCCGTGAGTTTCTCGGCACCGAGGTCCCCATCCTCTGTGGTGGCATGACCTGGATCAGCGACGCCCAGCTCGTCGCTGCAGTCGCCAACGCGGGCGGTTTTGGCTGCCTGGCTGGCGGCAACGCCCCGGCCGACATCCTGGCTGCGGAGATCGAGCGCACGCGCGTGCTCACAGACCGGTCCTTTGCGGTCAATCTCGTGACCATCGCCCCCGCCTTCCCGGAGCAGCTTGACGTGCTTGTCCAGCTGAAGCCCAGGTACGTCGTCTTCGCGGGCAGCTTTCCCAACGCCCGGCAGATTGCCCTGGTCAAGGAGCAAGGCGCGAAGGTCATGTGTTTCGCCTCCACCCTCTCCATTGCCAAGCGCATGGTCCGCTATGGGGCGGATGCCCTGGTCCTGGAGGGCATGGAGGCGGGCGGTCACGTGGGGCACGTGAGTCTCGCCGTGCTTCTCCAGCAAGTGCTTTTCGAGGTCGAGGACGTGCCGGTGTTCGTGGCTGGCGGCATTTCCACCGGCCGCATGTGCGCGCACATGTTCCTGATGGGGGCGGCAGGCGTCCAGCTCGGCACGCGCTTTGCCGTGGCCACCGAGAGTTGCGCCCACCCCGCCTTCAAGGAGAAATTCCGCAAGGCCAACGCCCGCGACGCCGTCTCCACTCCCCAGTTTGACAGCCGCCTTCCCGTCGTCGCCGTCCGTGCCTTGCGCAACGGTGGGCTCGATGAGTTTGCCCGCCTCCAGCTCGACCTGATTGCCAAGCTCGATGCGGGCGAGCTCCACCGGGAGGAAGCCCAGATGGAGGTCGAGAGGTTCTGGATGGGCGCCCTGCGACGCGCCGTCCGCGACGGTGATGTGGCTCAAGGCTCCCTCATGGCCGGCCAGTCCGTCGGGCTGGTCAACCGCGAGGAATCGGTGGGTGAGATCATCGCCGATCTCCGCGCCGGCATCGAGAGCACCTTGCAGGATGTGCGGGCCAAGCTGCTGGGCTAGGGCAGGCTGTGGCGAGCGCGACTCCGACTGGCGACCATGCCTTGGCCTGTTCGTCCGGACCTGAGCTGCGGGCCCTACTTCCTGCGCCGTGTTTGACTCTCGGTTTCCGGTCGTCCATGTTAACGGTGGATTGAACGCGAGCTGCTGTTGGGGCGGTTCCTCGATCACCTGTGCCGAGCGGTGCATCTCCAGCGTCTCATTGCAGTAGTTGGCTTCACCGGCAAGACACTCCCCACGGAAAGCTCAGATGGCGATATCCAACGTGGCCGACCTGCTATGCGAGACCGCGCGGCATGCCGCCGACACGCGTGCCTTCGGTTTTGCATCCGGCGATGGCGGGGTGGAGGACGAGTTCACGTACGGCGAACTGGCCCAGGGGGCGCTGGCGATTGGTTGTCGGTTGCGTTCGCTCGCTGACGCTGGCGAGCGGGCTCTGCTGATCTTCCCTCCCGGCTTGGGTTTCATCCGTGCCTTTTTCGGTTGTCTGGCCTCTGGGATGGTGGCCGTGCCCTTGTCGCCGCCTCGCCGTCGGCAATCGGTTTCCGGTCTGCGCGGGCTGGTGGCGAACTGCGCGCCATCGGTCGTCTTGTGTTCGCCGGATCTTCGCGAGCGTCTTCGCGATTGGTTTGCCGACTTCCCCGAGCTGCTGGCTCTGCCCTGGGTTGCCTGCGGCGACGACGAGGAAGCGCAGGGGAGCGTGCCGTGGCAGCGGCCGCAGATCGACGCCGACAGCATCGCGTTGCTGCAGTACACCTCCGGCACGACGTCCACGCCGAAGGGCGTGATGGTCTCCCATGCCAATCTGCTGGCCAACCTGGCCGCGACTCAGCGCGCATTCGGCACCTCGTCGGAGAGCCGGGGCGTGTTCTGGCTACCGTTCTACCATGACATGGGACTGATTGGCGGGGTGTTGGGGACCGTTTTCAGCGGTGCCTCCAGCGTCTTCATGCCGCCGACTGTGTTTGTGCAGCACCCCATGGCCTGGCTGCGTACCATCTCCCGGACCCGCGCCACGATCAGTGGGGGGCCGGACTTCGCCTATCGTCTGTGTGTGCAGAAGCTCAACCCCGCTGCCTGTGGCGATCTGGATCTGAGTTCCTGGGACCTCGCCTTTACCGGGGCCGAGACGGTCCGGGGCGACACCTTGGACCGTTTTGCCGAGGCCTTCGCGCCCTACGGTTTCCGGCGGTCTGCGCTCTTCCCCTGCTATGGGCTTGCCGAGGCCACCCTGATGGTCTCCGGCGGGCCGCGGCCTGCTGACCCCACCGTGCTTCAGCTTGATCCGGATGCTCTCTTGCGGCATCGAGTCGAGGAGAGCGATGGCATTGGGCACACCTCGCGGCGGGTGGTTGGTTGCGGCGCGAGCATGGCTGGTCAGGAAATCGTGATCGTCGATCCGGACACCCGCGCCGCTCTTCCGGCCGACGGTGTCGGCGAGATCTGGGTGCGCGGTCCCAGCGTGGCGCGCGGCTACCTGGGCCGACCGGAGGCCAGCCAGGAGTGCTTCGGTGCCCTGCTATCCGACGAGACGACGGGGCCGTTTCTCCGCACGGGGGATCTGGGCTTCCTGCAGGGCGGTCAGCTCTTCGTCACTGGTCGCCGCAAGGATCTGATCATCATTCGGGGCCGCAACCACTATCCCGACGACATCGAGGATACGGTAGAGGGTGCCCACGAAGCGTTCCGAGCCGGCCACTGCGTTGCTTTCTCGATTGACGGTGCGGACGGCGAAGTGCTGGTCCTGGTTCAAGAGATCGCGCCGCGTCACCGGGAGATTGACCCGGACGGTGTGTTCCGCCGCATGCAGGAGGCGGTCGCGGGGAGCTTTGACCTGGAGGTGCATGCCATTCTGCTGGCCAAGGCGGGCACCATTCCCAAGACCACGAGCGGCAAGCTGCGGCGTGCCGCTTGTCGGGATGCCTATCTGAACGGGGGGTTGGCCGCGGTCGCGCGATGGACTGCCGAGCCGCCGGACGAACCGCCCTCCGCCATGTCTGCCGGGGCCGGGTCGACCGTGACGGCCGCCGAGATCGAGGACTGGCTGATCGAGCGGATCGCCGGTCGTCTGCGGGTGCCACGCGACCAGATACAGAAGACCACGCCCTTCCTGGAGTTTGGCATCGGCTCCCTGGCCGCTGTGCAGATTGCCGCCGACCTGGGGTGCTGGCTGGGACGCACGCTGTCCCCCACGACCGTCTACAACTACCCGACGATCGGGTCTCTGGCGTCCTGGCTCGCCGTTGCTCCCCGGGTTGCGGAGGAGATTCCGTCCGCTCCGTTGACTGCCGACGCGCCCCCAGACGCGGAGCGGCTACTGCATGAGATCCAGGGGCTGACCGAGGAGGATCTGGAGGCGTTTATCCAGCAGGAGATGGCAAAGCCGCAGACCGAAGCGCGCGACACGGTGCCTGGGTCGTCCTAGTCTCCTCCCACCCATCAACGCCAGCTAACAAACACGATGCGTCTTTCTGGATTGGTTCTGATTCTGTTGATCCTTCGTCGGTTGTCTTCGCCACGGGTACCACCCCGTTCGGTTGACGCCCTTTCTCGCGGAACGTGACACGTGGTGCAAGCATGACTTCTGAGAAGCCCAAGGAAAGCCTCTCGCCGTTGCAGAACGCGGTTTTCCTGCTCAGGAAGAGCCAGGCCAAGCTGGCCGCTTACGAGGGTGCCCGGTCCGAACCAATCGCGATCGTCGGCATGGGATGCCGGTTTCCAGGGGGGGCAAGTTCGCCGACCCGCTATTGGCAGCTCTTGCGCGACGGAAAGGACGCCATCGGCGAGATCCCTCCCGAGCGCTGGGATGTGGACGATTTCTACGATCCCGATCGGGGGGCACCGGGCAGGATGTATACCCGTTGGGGCGGCTTCATCGAGCAGATAGACGAGTTCGATGCCGACTTTTTCGGCATCTCGCCTCGGGAAGCCACGCGCGTGGATCCGCAGCACCGGCTGTTGCTGGAGGTCGCCTGGGAGGCCCTCGAGGATGCAGGAATCCCCCCGGAGAGTCTCTCCCAGACCGGAACGGGCGTGTATGTCGGCGTGATCGCCAACGACTATGCCCTTCTACAATCCCGCGACTTGGACGACATCGACGTGTTCTCCGGTACTGGTTCCAGCCACGCCATCCTGGCCAACCGGGTCTCCTATGCGCTGAACCTGAGGGGGCCCAGCATCACGCTGGACACCGCCTGCTCGTCGTCGTTGGTCACGGTGCATCTGGCTTGTCAGAGTCTTCGCCGCCAGGAGACGGACATGGCCTTGGCGGCAGGGGTCAACCTGATTCTCAGTCCGGAAATGACAGTGGCGCTCTCCAAGGCCCACATGATGTCTCCGGACGGCCGTTGCAAGGCCTTCGACGCCTCAGCCGACGGCTATGTCCGGGGCGAGGGCTGCGGGGTGGTCGTGCTCAAGCGCTTGAGCGACGCCCGCCGCGACGGTGACCGCATTCTGGCGGCCGTCCGGGGTACCGCAGTGAATCACGACGGGCGCAGCAATGGCCTGTCCGCGCCCAACGGCCCCGCCCAGGAGGAGGTGATTCGCGCCGCTCTTGCGGATGGCCATGTGGCCCCCGGCGAAGTTGGCTACATTGAGACCCACGGCACCGGCACCCGCCTGGGCGACCCGATCGAGATGGATGCCCTGGCCAACGTCTTTGCCCCCGGCCACACGGCGGATCGTCCCCTGCGGTTGGGCTCGGTCAAGACCAATATCGGGCACTTGGAGAGCGCGGCCGGAGTCGCTGGGCTGATCAAGGCAGTTCTGGTGTTGCAGAATGGCCAGATTCCCCCTCACCTCCATCTCAAGACTCCGAACCCTCTGTTACGCATGGAGTCGATCCCCTTCATCATACCGACCCAGTTGGCCTCGTGGCCGCAGAGCGAGATACCGCGGCGGGCAGGGGTGAGTTCCTTCGGGTTCGGGGGGACCAATGCCCACATCGTGCTCGAGGAGAGTCCGCTGGCGGCGCCGGTCGCGGTGCAAGCCGAGCGCCCGCTGCACGTGTTGTCCTTGTCTGGCCGTTCCTCAGCGGCGCGTGCCGAATTGGCGGCGCGCTATGCCGACTGCCTGGGCGCACAGCCGGAGATCTCTCTTGCCGACACAGCCTTCACCGCCCATGTCGGCCGGATGCACTTCGCGTCCCGGCTCGCCGTCGTGGCCGAGTCGCCGGAGCAGGCGTCCGCCCGGCTGCGGGCCTTCGTCGCCGACCCGACGGCGGTCGGCACCCACGCCGGGGAGGCGGCGCCCGGCGGGGTGCCCAAGGTCGCGTTTCTGTTCACTGGGCAGGGCGCTCAGTACGCAGGCATGGGGCTCGGGCTGCACGAGACACAACCCGTTTTCCGGGAGATTCTCGATCACGGCGCGGCGTGCCTTCGCCCGTATCTTGACCGCCCTCTGCTGAGCCTGCTGGATCCGGCTGCGGGCGCGGCGCTTGATCAGACCGGCTACACGCAGCCGGTCATGTTCTGTCTCCAGTATGCCTTGGCCATGCTGTGGCGCAGTTGGGGAGTCGAGCCGACGGCCGTGATGGGGCACAGCGTGGGCGAGTTCGCCGCCGCTTGCGTGGCCGGGGTTTTCAGTTTCGAGGACGGTCTCCGCCTGATCGCGGAACGGGCTCGGCTCATGCAGGCCCTGCCTCGAGGCGGGCTCATGGCCGCCGTCATGGCCACGCCGGACAGGATCCAGGAGGCACTGCGCGATGCCGGTGACCAAGTCGTCATTGCGGCCCTGAACGGTCCCCAGAGCGTCGTGGTCTCCGGTCCGGAGGCAGCTGTTCGAGAGGTCTTGGCTCGGTTTGAGGCCGACGGGACCAAATGCAAGATCCTGGCGACCTCCCATGCGTTCCACTCCCAGTTCATGGACCCAATCCTGGGCGCACTGGACGAGATCGCGGCGAGCGTCCCCCATGCGCCGCCAACGCTCCCCATCGTGGCCAATCTGCTCGGGGAGTTCGCGTCGGCGGATACGTATTCGAGTCCGGACTACTGGAGTCGGCACGCGCGTTCCCCGGTGCGCTTTGCGGCGGGGATGCAGGCTCTGGCGGACAGCGGCTGCGAGATCTTCTTGGAGATCGGCCCGCGCCCGATCCTGCTGGGCATGGGGCGGCGGTGTCTCCCCGACGAGCGTCTCGCCTGGCTGCCGTCGCTGCGCCCCGGCACCAACGAGTGGGCGACGCTGCTCGACAGCCTGGCAGGCCTGTACGTGCGTGGAGTCAACGTGGACTGGGCCGGTTTCGACCACGACTCTGGGCGGCAGCGGATCGCGGTCCCGACCTATCCGTTCCAGCGGCGCCGCTACTGGGCCAAGGGCGCCGTGGTCCTCCCGGCCGACGGCCGGGCCGCACGGGATGTGGCCCCAGGCGGTCACTCGCTGCTCGGGCGTCGCCTGATTGCGGCCGTACCGGAAGGCATCTTCGAGGGGCAGATCGCCGCGAATCGCCCGGCCTATCTGGCCGACCACAAGGTGCAGGGGAAGATCGTCCTGCCTGGCGCGGGGCTGCTGGAGATGGCGCTGGCCGCATCCGCCACGTGGCAAGGCACGGCGCCATGGACGCTCCGCGGCGTGGCCTTTCTCAGCCCCCTGATGCTGGACAAGAGCGCGAGCACCGTGCAGACTGTCCTGACCCCCGATGGGCCGGGTGCCGCCACCTTCCGCATCGTCAGCATGACCCAGACTGATGACGATGAACCCGACGAGACGTCTCTCATCACGCACGCCACCGGACGGTTGGAGGCACCCTCCAATTCCGTTCCCGGCAACGTGGATCTGAGGGCCGAACAGGCCCGGTTTCCTGGCGACCCATTCGATGACGAGTGGCGGACCCAGGCGGCGCGCCGCTCCAAGCTGGAGTACGGGCCGACCTTCTGCTGGGTCAAGGGACATTGGGTGCAAGAGCGCGAAGCTCTGGCTGAATGCCGCGCGCCCAACGACAAGGACCATGCGAGCGAGTACCATATCCATCCAGGCCTGCTGGACTGCGCCTTCCAGTTGGCGGGAGCCGCCCTGCCGGGGGCCGGTACTGGCATCGCCACACACGTGCCCGCCGCGTTGGGACGCCTGCAACTGTTTGCCAGTCCCGAGGGGCCGACGTGGTGCATGGTTTCGCTGACATCTCTCGATGACAAGGGCGCCACCGCCGACATCTGCCTGACGGACCCCTCTGGGCGCGTCCTGATGCAGATCGAGGCACTGCGCCTGCAACGGGTGCCCCGCGACTGGATGGCGCGACTGCTGTCCGCACCGGCGCCGGATTGGCTCCACGAACTGGCCTGGATTCGCCAAGCGCTCCCGGCCGCATCGGGCACCCTCCCGCCAGCCGCCGGGCGGTGGCTCGTTCTCGACGAACAGGACGGCCTTGGCGGCGCCTTGGCCGAGCGGCTGGAAGCTCGGGGGCAGCAATGCGAAGTGGTCGCTGACATCACCGACCCGACCGGGCGAGCAGCAGCCGTCAACCAGTTCCTCGCGGGCGATGGCGGGGCTTGCCGAGGCATCGTCTACATGGGCGCATTGGCGGTGGATGGCGAGGGGGCTGGCGGTGCTCCGGATTTCGCTGCTGCCCGTCGTGACGGCTGGGGCGCGGTTCTGGATCTGGTGCATACGCTGGCCGCGTCGGGCCTTGCTCAGCCGCCGCGACTCTGGCTGGTCACGCGTGGAGCCCAGGCGGTGGGGGAGAGGCCGTCGGTCCTACATCTTGGCCAATCCCCAATCTGGGGACTTGCCCGGGTGGTCGCCGCCGAGCATCCGGAGCTGGAATGCAGCCGTGTCGATCTTGATTCTGGTGGTGCCCCGAGTGTAGTCGATCTCCTGGCCGAGGAGATTGCTTTGGCTCAGCCGGAGGATCAGATCGCCTATCGCGGCGGCGAACGTTTCGTCGCGCGTCTGCGCCACGCCGGGAGCGGCAAGCGGGGCGAGCTCACGCTCCCGCGCGGCGCTCCCTACCGCGCCGAGATCCTGTCTCGCGGGGAACTCGACAGCGTGGCGCTGCGCCCCGCACCCCGGCTGGCCCCCGGCCCCGGACAGGTCGAGATCAAGGTGCAGGCCACGGGCCTGAACTTCCGCGACGTGCTGAACTTGCTGGACCTGTATCCCGGCGACCCCGGTCCCCTCGGTTGCGAGTGCGCCGGCGAAATCGTTGCCGTCGGCGAGGGGGTCGAACGTCTGGCGCCTGGCGACCAGGTGATCGCGCTGGCCCCCGCCAGTTTCGCGAGCTACGCGGTCACTCTGGCCGAGTTCGCCGTGCCTCTGCCTGCCGGTCTGGAACCAGCGGCGGGCGCGACGATCCCGATCTGCTTCGCCACCGCCTACCACTCGCTCTGTCGGGTGGGGCAGATGCAGCCTGGCGAACGGGCCCTGATCCACTCGGCGACCGGCGGCGTGGGCTCTGCGGCAATCCAGGTTGCCCGGTACCTTGGCGTCGAGATCTTCGCCACAGCCGGCAGTTCCGAGAAGCGGGGCTCCCTTGCTTCCCAGGGCATTCGCCATGTCATGGATTCCCGCTCCCTGGATTTCGCGGACGAGATCATGGCCGCCACCGGCGGGGAGGGGGTCGATCTGGTTCTCAACTCCCTGACCGGCGAGGCGATCGGCAAGGGGCTCTCCGTGCTGCGCCCTGGCGGCCGGTTCATCGAGCTTGGCAAGACCGATCTCTGGGACCAGGAAAGAGTCGATCAGATCGCTCCCGGCGTTCGTTTCCACGCGATCGCCCTGGACGACATGATGGCCACTGATCCCGAGGACGTCGGCGAGTTGCTGGATGCGGTTGCCGAGCGGTTCGCGGATGGCACGTTCCGCCCGCTCGACCGGCGCGTGTTCAAGATTCGGTGCCTGGTCGATGCCTTCCGGCATATGGCACGGGCCGAGCACTTGGGCAAGGTGGTGATCGAGGCCGAGGCGCCGGCAGACGATGATCCGCCCGAGTTCTCTCCCTGTCCCGACGGCACCTATCTACTCACGGGCGGGTTGGGTGGCCTGGGACTTCGGCTTGCGGAGTGGCTGGTCGATGCCGGCGCACGGCACCTGGTCCTGCTTGGGCGCTCCGGTGCCTCTCCCGAAGCGCGTCTCGCCATTGGGGATCTGGAGCAGCACGGCGTGCGGGTCGCGGTGCATTCGTGCGATGTCTCGTGGCGCGATCAGGTTGCCGAGGTGCTAGCCACCGTGCGTGCCGAGATGCCGCCCTTGCGTGGCCTGTTCCATTTGGCCGGGGTGTTGGATGACGGCATCCTCCGCGAGCAGACCCGCGAGCGCTTCGACCGCGTTCTGGCGGCCAAGGCCATGGGGGCGTGGCATCTGCACGAGCTGACCCGCGAAGATCCGCTGGACGCCTTCGTGCTCTTCTCGTCCGCCGCCTCTCTGCTCGGGTCGCCGGGCCAGGGCAACTACGCGGCCGCGAACGCCTTCCTGGATGCCTTGGCGCATCATCGGCATGGTGAGGAACTGCCTGCTCTGAGTGTGAACTGGGGATCATGGGCCGAGGTCGGCATGGCCGCCCGGCTCAAAGACAGCGAAGGTGAGCGTTGGGCTGCCGCCGGAGTGGGTTGGATTGAGCCCTATCAGGGCTTGGAGACGTTGGCACAGGTCATGGCCGGGGGAAACGTCCAGGTCGGTGTTCTGCCCATTGACTGGCCCCGGTTCCTTGAACGCATCCCGGTTGGCATGGAACCGCCCTGGCTGGTCGAGATGGCCAAGGAGGCGCGGGGCACCTCGGTCCACGAGGACAGCGGTCCCCCCGAGCTGCTCGAGAAGCTGCGGGAGGTCACCCCCGGCGAACGCCTCGCCACAGCCGTGCTCAGCTTGCGCCAGCAGGCTGCACGGGTTCTGGCCATGCCCGAGGGCGAGCTGCCAGATCCCAGACGCGTCCTGAACGAGCTGGGGTTCGACTCGCTTACGGGGGTGGAGTTCTGCAATCGGGTGGCTCGGTCGATCGGGCGACATCTGAACCCGGCGATGCTTTTCGACTACTCGACCATCGAGCGGCTGGCTGGCCATGTGGTCCGTGACATTCTGCAGCTGGCGACCGATGCGCAGGAGGAGGTCCCGGACGTGGCGACCGACACGGTTCGCGAACAGGCCGTGGCCGAGGTGGCCGAGATGTCCGAGGAAGACATGGACGCTCTGGTGAACGAGCAGATCCGCAAGCTCCAGAAGTAGCATCTGAACCGAAGCATGGAACCGCAACGCATGGATGTGCTGGAAGACCGGCTGAAACAGATGACCCCGCTGCAACGCGCGGTGGTCGCCCTCAAGGAAACCCAGGCCCGCCTGGAAGCCTTGGAACAGAAGCAGCGCGCGCCGATCGCGATCGTTGGCATGGCCTGTCGGTTCCCTGGCGGCGCCGATGATCCAGATTCCTACTGGCGCCTGCTCTGTGACGGCGTCGATGCCATCCGGGAGATCCCGCCCGAGCGCTGGGACGCCGACAGCTACTACGATCCCGACTCCCGTGCGCCCGGCAAGATGAACACCCGCTGGGGCGGGTTCCTGGACGGCGTGGCCGATTTCGACAACCATTTCTTCGGCATCTCGGAGCGCGAGGCGACCCAGATGGACCCGCAGCACCGCCTGGTGCTGGAGCTGGCCTGGGAAGCGCTTGAGGACGCCGGGTTGCCGCCCTCTCGCCTGCGCGGCTCCCGGACCGGTGTGTTCATCGGTCTGTCGCACAGCGAATACGGCATCATGCTGTCCTCCGACCTGGCCCAGACCGATGCCTTCGTGGGCACCGGCACAGCGCACTGCATCG
Source organism: Victivallales bacterium (assembly GCA_018648945.1). Next base: position 8,240 of record JABGQJ010000041.1, on the reverse strand, counting down.
CGGCCAATCGGGTCTCGTTCCTCTTTGGCCTCTCCGGCCCCAGTGTGACGCTTGATACCGCTTGCTCGTCGTCACTGGTGAGCGTGCACATGGCGTGCCAGAGTCTTCGCTGCGGCGAGTCGGATCTGGCCTTGGCGGGAGGGGTGAATCTGATCCTGTCGCCGTTGGGCACGGTGAATCTGACCAAAGCCGGCTTCTCCGCCCCCGACGGGCGGGTTCGGGCCTTCGATGCCAAGGCCTCGGGGTATGTACGCGGCGAAGGGGCGGGAATGGTCGTGCTCAAGCCGCTGGCCGCCGCGCGTCGCGACGGTGATCCGGTCTATGCCGTGATTCGCGGTTCGGCGGTCAACCAGAATGGCGCCAGCAACGGTTTGACCGCGCCCAGCGGGCAGGCGCAGGAGGGCGTCCTGCGCGAGGCCTATGCCCAAGCCAAGGTTTCGCCCGGCGAGATTGGCTACGTCGAGACCCAAGGCACCGGCACTCCCCTCGGCGACACCATCGAGGCGCTGGCCTTGGGCAATGTGCTCCGGGAAGACCGTGCGGCTGAGCGGCCCTGTGCCATTGGGTCGGTCAAGACCAGTATCGGGCACCTGGAGGCCGCATCCGGCATTGCCAGCCTGATGAAGGCAGTACTGGCACTGAAGAACCGCCAGTTTCCCCCCAGTCTCCATTTCGAGACGCCCAATCCGAGTATTCCCTTTGCCGAGTTGCCCCTGAAGGTGCAGACCCAATTGGCACCATGGCCTGAATCCGGGGAGCCACGCCTGGCTGGGGTCAGTGCCTTCGGTTTCGGCGGCAGCAATGCCCATGTGGTGCTGACGGAAGCGCCTGCGGCGCAACCGGTGGCTGCCACTACAGGCATGGGACTTCTGCCGCTCTCCGCCCGCACCGATGCGGCTCTGCTCGATTTGGCCTCGGGCTACGTGGAGTTCTTGCGCGGGACGTCGATGCCATGGTCGGATATCTGCGCCACGGTGGCGGCGCGGCGGGATCATCACGATTGCCGCCTGGCTGTTCTTGCGTCCACGCCTGCCTCGGCGATCGATCTGCTGGCTGCTTTCCTCGCTGGCCAAGACCGACCCGAGATCGTGGTGGGTCGCAAGCCCTGGGGGCAGGATCTGCACGTGGCTCTTCTGTATTCTGGCGAGACCGATCCATGGCGCACCGGGGTGCCTCGCCTGGCCGCTGAGATTCCTGGTTTCGTGGCGGCCATGGCGGAACTCGATGGTCCGTTGCAGCGGGCTGCCGCGCTGACTGCCGATCGCGTTCTCCACGACGGTGCGGTTTGGGAGCAGCCAAGCACGGCCTGGCCGTCTCTGGTTGCCGTGCAGGTGGCGCTTACGGCTTGGTGGCGCACCTGTGGCGTCGGGCCGCAAGTAGCCGTCGGTCGGGGGCTTGGCGAGCTGGCCGCCGCTGCCGCAGCCGGTATTCTGGGAGTTGATGAGGCCCTCCGGATAGCGGCTGCGCTGGCTAGTGGCGACGGTGCCAGGGCGGTGGGGGAACTGGCCCATCGGGAAGCCGCGCTGCCGTTCGTCTCCGCCTTGGACGGACGCCTTTACCGCGGGCACGACCTGTCGCCCGATCATTGGCTGCATTGCGGCGATGCCAACGGCGGCTGGGGATCGGCGCTGGACGCTCTGGGAAATCTTCGGCCCGATGTCTGGTTGCACATCGGGGCCGCGTCGTTGGATTGCCCGGAGGCCGCGGTTGCGGGTACGCTGAACGGCAGCGAAGCTCTGGCCACACTGTATGCTGCCGGGGTGGATATCGAGTGGACCGGGATCTTCCCCCCCGAGCGCTGCCCGGTCCGTCTGCCGGCCTATCCGTGGCAGCGGCGTCGTCTCTGGGCCGAACGCAAGGACTGGCTGGCGGGGGCGCCGCCAAGCGCTGCCGATGCCGCAGACAGCCCGGTGCCCGACGCCCCGGTGCCTGTCACCGACCCCGTCCCGGCCGCGATCCGTCCCCGTCCTGATCTCACCGCTCCGTACGTCGGCCCCGGCACTGCCCTGGAGGAGGATCTAGCCCAGGCATGGGGCGAGATTCTGCGTCTCGATCGCGTTGGCCTGCACGACAACTTCTTCGAGCTTGGCGGCGACTCCCTGCAAGCTATGATGCTTCACAACCGCCTCCAGGAGCAACTGGGCGAGGTCGTCCAGCACTACATCCTATTCCAAGCACAGACGGTTGGCGAACTGGCCGACCACCTCCGAGGACGCTTCGCCACGATCGTCCAGCGCCTCTATCCCGGCGAGCCGGAGGTCGAGATAGCGGAGGCGGCTTCGGTCGTTTCGGTGATCGGCGAGCACGAGATCGACACCGTGCGGCGTTTGGTGAATGGAATGGCCCCCTCTCCGCCTCCGATCATCCCGACGCAGAAGAACCCGCGCGCCGTGTTCATCCTGTCCCCGCCGCGCAGCGGCTCCACGCTCTTCCGCGTCATGCTCGCAGGACACGACCGGCTGTTCGCTCCTCCCGAGCTGGAGCTGCTGGGCTTCCAGACCGCAGCCGAGCAGCGGGACACCTACGCAGAAGTGCCGGGGAACTGGATCGAGGGCTTCCCCCGGGCAGTCATGGAGGCACTTTGCTGCAACGCGGTGGAAGCACGGCAGAGAATCGCCGACTGGGCGGACGAAGGCACGACCATGCAGGAGATCTATCGGCTCTTGCAGGCATCCATCGGCGAGCGCGTCCTCGTGGACAAGACTCCCAGCTATTCCGGGCGACGCCATATTCTGGAACGGGCGGAGCGGTGGTTCGAGGCGCCGCTCTACATCCACCTACTGCGCCATCCCTGCGGCATGATGCGTTCTTACGTCGACGTCGGCATGCACGAGGCCTTCGCGATCCGCTTCGGGAGGGGGCGGCAGATCCCGTTCTCGCCGATGCAGATGGCGGAGCTGGTCTGGTCTGTCAGCCACCAGAACATCGTGCAGTTCCTGCGCGATGTCCCCGCCGAACGCCAGCACCAGATCCGCTTCGAGGATCTGGTGCGACAGCCAGAGGCGACCATGCGCGCCATCTGCCCGTTCCTAGGGATCGACTACCAGGAGCATCTGACCCAGCCATACCAGAATCCAGACCGGAAGATGGTGGATGGGGTTTCCGAACACGATCTGATGCATGGCGACCAGAAGTTCCTGCTCAAACACAAGTCGATCGATCCCCGTGTGGCCGACGCTTGGAAGGAGCATCTGACCGGCGACTTCCTCGGGCCGCCAGCACGGCAACTGGCCGAGGCCTTCGGCTATGCCGACCTCGCCGAACCGGAGTCGCTCCCCCCCCCGAACGAGCCTATGGCGCTGGTCACACCAGCAGATGGGGGCAACGAGGCTGAGGAACTGTTGAGCCGCCTGGACGAGCTGTCCGACGAGGAGGTGGCTGCCCTTCTGCAGGCACACCTGGAAGACGAGGTGCCCGATGCCTAGCCGCCCCACCACCACCCCGGAGCTCACTCCCGAGCAGCGCCGCGAGAAGTTGCGCCAGTTGCTTGAGCGCAAGGCCAGACAGGGACGCACCTACCCGCTCTCGCTCGGGCAGGAAGCCCTGTGGATCCTCGACCGGCTGGATCCCGGTCGCCCCACCTACGGCTTCTACCCCGCCGTGCGGTTGCGCGGCCCCCTGGACCTCGACGTCGTGGAGCGCTGCCTGGCCGAAATCCTGCGGCGGCACGATGTCCTGCGTACGACCTATCCCGAGGTGAATGGCGCTCCCGTCCAGCGCGTGGCACCGTTCGTCTCCTACAAACTGCCGGTTCTCGATCTGAGCGATCTGCCAGAGGCAGAACGCGAAGCCGAGGCCCGCCGGATTGTCGGCGAACGCCGCCCGCTGGATCTGCAGAATGGGCCGGTCGTCCGGGTGCAAGCATTGCGTCTGGGGAAGGATGATCACGTTGTTCTCCTGCATATCCATCACCTTGCGTTCGATGGCTGGTCGACCGGATTGCTGGGATACGAGCTGCTGGCCCTCTATCCCGCCTTCCAGGCCGGCCATCCCTCTCCCTTGCCGGAACTCCCGATCCAGTATGCCGACTTCGCCGTGTGGCAGCGGCAACTGATGCATTCCGAACGACTGGACCAGCTACGGGCCCATTGGCGGCAGCGACTCGACGGCCTGCCGCCGCTGGACCTGGCCACGGACTACCCCCGCCCCTCGGTGCGCACGTCGCACGGCGACACGCTGCCGGTGGCCTTCTCTCGCGAGCTCAGCGAGGCCGTGCTCGGGTTCAGCCGCCGGGAGCGCGTGACTCCGTTCATGACGGTGCTCGCGGCGTTCCAGGAACTGCTACGCCGCTACAGCGGCCAGGAGGACTTCGCCGTTGGCACGCCCACCGCGAATCGTCGCCAGAGGAAGGTCGAGCCTCTGGTCGGCTATTTCATCAATGTCCTCGTCCTGCGTGCCGACCTGCATGGCGACCCCAGTTTTCGGGAGCTCGTGCAACGCGTCCGGAGCACGTCGCTGGAAGCCTACGAAAAGCAGGATTTGACTCTGGACCAGATCACCGAGGCCGTGCAGCCGGAGCGCGACTTGAGCCGACATCCCCTGTTTCAGGTGATGCTCATCCTGCAGAATAATCCGCGACCCAAGGTCCAACTACCTGATTTGGAAGTCGTTCCGTTGGGTTCCGTTGAGCACGCCCGGACCGCGAAATTCGAGTTGACCATGCCGTTGCGGGTGACGCCTGCGGGACTTGTCGAGGGCAATCTGAACTTCAATACCGACCTCTTCGCCCGCGCCACGGTGCAGCGGATGACCGCCCACTACCTGATGCTGTTGGAGGACGCCATGGCCGACCCGGACCGGCCTCTCTCCAGCTTGCCCCTTCTCACCGCCACCGAACGCCGGACGGTGCTCTCTGACTGGAACGTCACCGCCCGGCCTCTCCCAGAAGTCGTCGGCGTGGAACAGCTCTTCGCAACCCATGCCGCCGGAACGCCGCAAGCGGAGGCAGTGGTGGACGGCGACCGACGGTGGACCTACGGGGAACTGAACGAGAGCGCCAACCGTCTCGCCCGCTACCTTCAGCGCTGCGGTGTGGAGCCCGAGACAAAGGTCGGCATCTGCCTGGAGCGGTCGGCCGACTTCGTCCTTGCGGTCTTGGCCGTGCTCAAGGCCGGCGGCGCCTATGTGCCCTTGGACCCGACCTACTCGCGTGATGCCCATGGACGACTCCGCTTCATGCTGGAGGACGCTGGCGTGTCGCTGGTCTTGGCCAATGGCGCTAGCACGGATGCCGTTGGCGGGGGCGAGGAGGGCTTCTCTCCGGCCCTGGTCCTGCTGGATCGTGATGGCGAGGCTATCGCGGCCGAGAGTTCTGCAGATGCGGTCAGCGCCGCCACGCCCGCATCGTTGGCCTACATCGTCTACACTTCCGGCTCGACCGGCCGTCCCAAAGGCGTGATGGTGACGCGCGACAATCTGCTGAACGCCTACTGCGGCTGGGAGCATTCCTACCGATTGGGCGAGCTGAACACGCACCTACAGATGGCAAGTGCCGGTTTCGACGTGTTCTCCGGAGACCTGGCGCGGGCGCTGGGCTCCGGCGGCAGGCTGGTCCTCTGCCCCAAGGAGCTCCTACTGGCGGCCCCGGAGTTGCTTGATCTCATGCGCCGCGAACGGGTGGACATCGCAGAGTTCGTACCCGTGGTCATGCGCAATCTGGTGCAGCACCTGGAAGACACCGACCAGTGCCTCGACTCCCTCCAGTTGGCGATTGTCGGTTCGGACGCCTGGTATGTGGAGGATCACCGGCGGACGCTGGCAGTTCTGAGCCCGCAAGCGCGGCTGGTCAACTCCTACGGCCTGACCGAGGCCACGATCGACAGCTCCTTCTTCGAGGGCGATGCGCACGCACTGTCGGAGACCGGCATGGTGCCGATTGGCCGTCCCTTCGCCAATGTGCGGCTGTACGTGTTGGATTCACACCGCCGACCGGTACCTATCGGCGTGCCTGGCGAGCTGTATATCGGCGGTCGCGGGGTCGCCCGGGGCTATGTCAACCGTCCTGAGCTGGCTGCCGAACGGTTCGTGCCAGATCCGTTCGCGTCGGTGCCAGGCGCACGCCTATGCCGGACCGGCGATCGGGTCCGTTGGCGCGCCGACGGGCAGATAGAGCTACTTGGGCGGGTGGACGAACAGGTGAAGATCCGGGGCTTCCGCATCGAGCCCGGCGAGGTCGAGGAGGTCCTCCGGGAGCACCCGCTGCTGGAGAACGCCGCAGTCCTTGCCCTGGAGCGGACCTCCGGTGATACGCAGTTGGTGGCCTACGTCGCGGGTCGGGACGAAACGCCCCCGACCGTGGCCGAAATGCGTCGTTTCCTCGGCGGACGCTTGCCGGAATACATGATCCCCGCGGCCTTCGTCATGCTCGATACCCTCCCCACGACGGCGAGCGGCAAGGTAGACCGGGGGGCTCTGCCCGACCCGGATTGGCGACGCCTCCAGGGATCGGGGAAGGGGTGTCCGCCAAAGACCGAGACCGAGAAGTGTCTGGCGCCACTTTGGACCGAGGTCCTCGGCGTGGAGCGAGTGGGGGCGGAAGACAACTTCTTCGAACTCGGAGGCAATTCGCTGCTGGCAGTGCGTCTGGGGGCACGGATTCGTGCGGAACTGTCGCTGAACCTGCCGCTGGTCATCATGTTCACTTCGCCCACGTTGGCTGGGCTGGCAGGTCGGATCGACGAACTGCGTGCCTCCGGCCAAGGCAGCGACCTGCCCACGGTCCCAAGAGCCCCGCGTGACGCCCCCGTGCCGTTGTCGTTCGCCCAGGCACGATTCTGGTTTGTCCACCGGCTCGCGTCCGGCACGAATGTTCTGAACCTACACGCGGCTCTGCCAGTTTCCGGGCCGCTGGATCTGGCGGCCTTCCGGGAGACGATCCGGGACGTGGTGCGTCGCCACGAGTCGCTGCGGACCACATTCGCAGAAGCGGCAGACGGCCAAGCCGTGCAGGTCGTCGCGCCGCGCTGTGCAGAGGAGCTGCTGCTGGTCGAGGATCTGAGCGCCCTTGACGAGGAGGAGCGCCACGAACGGATATCCTCCCTGTCGCGCGAGCAGGCCGCTGCCCCGTTCGATCTGGGGCGCGCCCCCCTGTTCCGTCTGCGGTTGCTGCGTTGCGGCGAGAACGAGCACACACTGCTGGTGACCACCACGCATCTGGTCTTCGATGGCTGGTCCCTGCAGGTGCTGACCCGGGAAGTCGCGGAGATCTACGACGCCCGCCGCGCAGGCCGCCCCCCCAACCTGCCTGATCTGCCGGTGCAGTATCCCGACTACTCGGTCTGGCAACAGCAATATCTGCGCGGGGACACCATGGACAGGCTGCTGGGCTACTGGCGCAAGCAGTTGGCGGATGTGCCCGTGCTGGCGCTGCCCGCAGACCACCCCCGGCAGTTCGGGGCTGGCGGGGGCAAGCGCTGGCATCGCTTCCACCTTCCCCCCGCCCTGATCGCCCGCGCCTCCCGTCTCTGCTCGGAGGAGGGGGCGACCAACTACATGCTGCTGCTGGCGGCCTTCCAGCTGCTGCTGCAGCGCTACTGCGAGTCCGACGACGTCCCGGTGGCCACGCCCGTGGCCAACCGCCGGCAACCCGAGACCCACGGCATGATCGGCCTGTTCGTCAACACCGTCGTCATGCGCGGGGACCTCTCCGGCAACCCCACCTTCCGAGAGCTGCTCGCCCGCGTGCGGCAGACGGCACTGGATGCCTTTGCGCATCAGGAACTTCCCTTCGAGAGGCTGGTCGAGGAGCTCCAACCAGAGCGCGATCTCACCCGCCACCCCTTGGCGCAGGTGCTCTTCAACTTCCTCCAACGCCCCCCCGGCCAGCGCCGCTTGCGGCGCCGGGAGCTGACCATCGGGCGGCAGGAGAACGAAGAGCATACCGTGCCCGGCCTCTTCGATCTACTCCTCTCCGTGGCCGAGGGCGAAGATGGCTACCGGTCCGCCCTGCAGTACGACAGCCGTCTTTTTGAGCCGGACACGATCGAGCGCATGGTCAACCACTTCCGGAACCTCCTTGAGCAGATCGTGGCGCATCCGGAGTGGGAGATCGGTCGCTTTGAGCTGCTCGACGAAGACGAGCGGCGGGTGCTGCTGGAGGACTGGAACCGCACCGAGGCGGACTTCCCCCGGGAACTGTGCGCGCACCAGCTTTTCGAGGAGCAAGTCCGACGGAACCCCGAAGCAGTCGCCGTGGTGTCGGCCAGTGCCGAGTGGTCCTACCTGGAACTGAACAACCGGGC
>JABGQJ010000409.1 GCA_018648945.1 Victivallales bacterium | reverse complement strand
AGGACGATCATGTTGCCCTGGCGACCATCGAGGAAGAGGAAGCCATCCTCGACATAGCCCATGTCGCCGGTGTGGAGCCAGCCGTCGCGGCAGGTCTTGGCGCTGTCGTCCCGGTGCCGCCAGTAGCCCTGCATGACGCAGTCGCCGCGCACGAGCAGTTCGCCGCGGCGATCCTTGCCGGTATCGCCTTCCTCGTCGAGGAATGTCCAATCCCCGCCGCCTTCCGGAGTAAGCCAGGAGAGCATGGACCCACAGCTGCCCAAGCGGTGGGAGGCATCGCTGTTGACGCTGATGGTGGGCGAGGATTCGGTGAGGCCATAGCCTTGGTGGATGGGGACGCCCGCGTACTTGAAGAACAGCTGTGGTTCCAGGTCGAGCGGGGCGCCCCCGGAAACGAAGAAGCGCAGGCAGCCACCGAACCGGCTGCGCACCTTGCGGAAAACGATGGGGTCGTACAGCGCTTTGTGGGTGAGCATGCGCAGAATGCCGCCGCGCATGCCGGGGGTGGTGTGGAAGATCCGGGAGGCGTTGTACAGGGCAAGGTCGAACAGGCGGCGCAGGCCGGGGGAGGAGCTGGAGAGCTTCTTGCGGATGCCAGTCAGCAAGGCGGCGGCGATGCGGGGAACCAGGAGGATGACAGTGGGCTTGTAGTTGGCCACGTTCTTGGCGAAGTCGCGGCGGTCCTTGGGGATGGTCACGCGGTAGCCGACTTCCATGGAGAGCACGACCTCGACCGTGAGGGCGAAGCTGTGCCAGTAGGGGAGCAGAGACACGAAGGTGTCGGCCGCGTTCAGATCCATGGAATCCAGGGAGGAGCGCGCGTTGACCAGGAGATTCCGGTGGGAGAGCATGACCCCCTTGGGCATGCCGGTGGAGCCGCTGGTGTAGATCAATGCGGCGGTGGCATCGGCCTCCCCGACCACAGGCTCCCGGCGCTGGCTGGCGGTGGGTTGGCTCAGGGAGGCGAACCGGAAGACGCATTCGGTCGCCCCGCCGGTGACCCGCCGCACCTTGCCTGCCATGGTCTCGTCCACGAGAACGACAGTCGGCTCGCTGTCGCGCAGGATGAACGCCATCTCCAGATCGGCCAGGGTTTCGGAGATGGGCACGGCAATGGCCCCGAGCCACCAGACCGCATAGAAGGCGAAGGTCTGGTTCGGGGATTTCGGGGTGATGAAGGCGACGCGGTCGCCTTCACCCACGCCATGGGTAGCCAGGGCGGCGGCCCACTGTTCCACCCGGCTCCGGAATTCACGGAAACGCCACTCCCGGTAGTTCGCATCGACCGTGCCGGCCAGATAGGTGCGGTCAGCGCACCGGGCACACGTCGAGACCATCGTCTTGGCGAGGTTCATCGGGCCCATCGATTTCCTTCTACAAGACCCCTCATGCTGGCGAACAAGGCAAACAGAGGGAAAAGACGAAAGAAACGCCCGGGGAATGACATGCTCTTGATGTCCTCCCCGGGCGGAATGTGTACCGGACGGTCCAGGCGACTACTGGAGGATTGCGTAGGAGAGAATGTTGACGCCGAGGGCAAGGGAGTCCTGGGCATTGATTCCCGCGCAATAGGGGCACTGGGCGAGTTCCCAGCCGCAGGACAGGCCCTGCGGGGAGTAGATCACACCGAGATTGCCGTTGAGGCTGATGCCGTAGAGTTCGGGTTTGATGCGGCCCTTGGACCCCAGGCGGCTGGCCAGAGCCGGCTGCGGCTGCACCCCCTTGATATTGTTGGGGTAAAGGAAGATCGGGTGGTTGGCGGGGAGTCGTTCAAGCTTCTGGTTGTTCAGCACCTTGGTGATTTCGGTGCGGAACGAACGGCCGAAGGCCTCGCGCCCGCAACAGGCTTCCGCGAGCACGATGCCGCCCCGGGTGATGAACTGGCGGAGGTTGGCGCGTTCGGCGCTGTTCAGCTGGAAGTCCTGGTGGCCAGTAAGGTAAACAAAGGGGACTTCGAAGAGCTTCGGCGAATCGAGCGGGACCTCCTCACGGGCAAAGCGCACGGGGGTCTTGGTCTGCTCGTGGAAGGAATTCAGGAGCATGGCCAGCCCGGCTTCGCGGGTCTTCCAAAGGCCGTGGTACTTGGCCTGGGCAATGACAAACTTGCCGGATTTTCCCTTCTCGGCATCGACGAAGGCCAAGGCCTTGCTGAGCGGCAGCGCGGCGCTGCGTTCGGCCGTGACGTAGGCCATCAAATTGGTGCCGAGCTGGCGAGCAGTCTTGATGGTGTAGCCGAGGCAATGGTGGCGGTCGGAGTCCTTCAGGTTGTCCCAACCGCAACTGACATCCCAGCGGAAGAAGAACACGGCAGTGCGGCAGCCGATGTCAATCCCGATGGCGCCGGGCTCACCATTCTTGGCACCGGCTTCGAGCGCGTTGGGCCGGTAGTCGATGTCCTTGATGTCGAAGTAGGAATGGTAGAGCGGATGGTCGAGGGTGAGACGGTACGGGGGACGTTCGGGGACCAGCAGCTGCATTTCGCGCAGGGCCGACTCGACGAACGCTCGGCGCCCGCAGCAAGCATCCATGACCAGTGTGCCGCCGCCACGCAGGTAGGCGCGCAGGCGCTGGCGGACCTCGGGGGTGAAGCTGAAGGCCTCATGCCCGGTCCGGTACAACACCGGCGCGCGCTTGGGATCGGCCGGGACCTGATTCTCGGGCATGTTGATGGAACTGAAGTGAACGTTCAGATTCTGCCCCATCCAACGCAGGAGGTTGCGGGTGTCGGCCGGGTTGGTGGCCCAGTCACTGCGGTTCTTGGTGGCGATCTTGGCGATCAGCACGGGCGGGCGCGGGGGGTTCTTCTTCTCGGTACGGCGCAGGGGCACGACCGGCAGGGGCAGGGGGGGCAGCCCTTCGGCACTGGAGTGCTGGGCCGGGGGCTTGGGCGGCGGCGCGGGGGTACAGGTGTACTTCGTCTCTTCCTTGCTCACCGAGCTGTCAAGGCCCAACCCGTCAAGCAGGCCAGCCAGGCAATCGGCCCCGATGAAGGCCAGAGCGAGTGCGGTCAACCAGAAGAGGCTTCGTTGCCGTTTCATAGCCAGTGCTCCAAGTGCATGCCGAACGTCCCCCCCATGTGATAAATACACACAGAAAACCAACGTCCCCCAATTGAAAGTTATACTGCGGTTCGGGCCAAAGCCAAGCCGTCCCACGAAAAAAGGTGTGGAGGGCAAGGCGGAACCAGCCAGCAACCAGGAACCTGTGACCATGCCAGGGGCGGTTCCCATTGCAGCGCAGAAGCCAATCGGTATATTCCAGGGCAACGAATGCCGGATGTCCGGATGCCTGCCTTCCTCCACCACCGCCCGAAGACCGGGTGCCTTGGGAGCCTGACAGACAAATGAACCCTCTCGCCAAAGACCTGAACGACCAGATCGCGGCCGTGAACCCCCATGTGTTGGAGATGCTCTCCGACTTCGGAGCCGGCCTGTATTTCCCCAAGGGCATCCTCAGCCAGTCCGCCGAGGCCAAAACCAAGGCCACGTTGTACAATGCGACCATCGGCACGGCCCTGGAATCGGGCACGGCCATGAATCTGCCGAGCGTGATGGCGCCTCTCGCGGGCGTACCGCCGAACGAGGCGCTGCTGTATGCGCCCGCGGGCGGCGTGCCCGAGTTGCGCCAGGCCTGGCAGGCGAAGACCCTGACCGACAATCCGGATCTCGCGGGGGCGCCCGTCAGCCTGCCGATCGTGACCAGCGGCCTGACCCACGGGCTCAGCCTACTGGGGGATTTGTTCATCGACGAAGGCGACGTGCTGCTGCTCCCCGACAAGCTCTGGGGCAACTACCGGTTGATCTTCGGCCTGCGACGGGGCGCGGATATCCGCACCTTCCCCTTCTTCGCCGAGGGCGGCTTCAACCAGGAGGCCTTCGCGGCCGCGTTGCAGGAGCTGGCGGCCAGCGGTGTGAAAAAGGTCGTTGTCCTGCTCAACTTCCCCAACAACCCCACCGGCTACGCCCCGACCGAAGCCGAAGGTGAGGCCATGGCGGCCAGCCTGCTGGCAGCGGCCGATCAGGGCATAAACGTAGTCGCCATCACCGACGACGCCTACTTCGGCCTCTTCTACGGCGAAGAGCCCATGCGGCAATCGCTCTTCACCAAGCTCGCCGGCAAGCATCCCCGGCTACTCGCGGTCAAGGCCGACGCGGCGACCAAGGAGGTCTTTGTCTGGGGTCTGCGCGTGGGTTTCTTGGCCTACTCGGTGGGTGGCGCGGACAGCGACAGCCCGCTCTACCAAGCTCTGATCAGCAAGACGATGGGCTGCATCCGCAGCATGATCAGCAACTGCTGCCGCCTCTCGCAGACGCTGGTCCTCGGCTCCGTTACCAGCGAGACCTTCTTTGCGGAACGCGCGGCCAAGATCGCCCTCATGGAGAGCCGCGCGCTGGAAGCCAAGCGCGTGCTGGCCAACGCCGCGTTCGACGAGGCCTGGGATGCCTATCCCTTCAACAGCGGCTACTTCATGTGCCTGCGCTTGAAGAAGATCGACGCCGAATCCCTGCGCGTGCATCTGCTGGACGCCTACGGTATCGGTACCATCGCCATCGGCGACACCGACCTGCGCGTGGCCTTCAGTTGCCTCGAGGTCGAACAGATCCAGGACGTCTACGAGAAGATCCACCAAGCCTGGTGCGACCTCGCCAAGGCGTAGGGGGAGAAGGAGCAAAGAGGAATGATGGAATGATGGAATAGGGGAATGATGGGGGGGAATCGGACGAATCCGTCGGATCGGACGAATCGGACTGGTTCCCAAACAGCTTCCATGCGACGTTCCATCTTCCCGCATTCTGCATCCTGACTTCTGACTTCTGTATTCTGACTTCTGCATTTCCCCCACCATTCCAGAACTCCAGTACTCCACCATTCCAAGGATTTCCCCCCCATGCATCACCTGAGATTCCGCCAGATCCATCTCGACTTCCACACCTCCCCCGCCATCCCCGGCATCGGCGCGGCTTTCGACAAGGACGAGTGGCAGGCCACACTCAAGGCCGGGCACGTCAACTCCGTCACGCTCTTCGCCAAGTGCCATCACGGCTGGCACTACCACGAGACAGAGACCGGCAAGCTGCATCCCGAACTCTCCTTCGATCTCCTGCGCGCCCAGTTCGACGCCTGCAAGGAAATCGACGTCAACGCCCCCATCTACATCTCCGCCGGCGTGGACAATGTGGCCTTTGAGGAGCATCCCGAATGGCACGAGATCAGCCACGAAGGCCAGTGGGTCGGCTGGAACCGCAGTCCCATCGGCACGGGCTTCCATCGCCACTGCTTCAACTCCCCCTATACCGACCTGCTCTGCGACCAGATTCGCGAGACCGTCCGCCTCTTCCCCAACTGCGACGGCATCTTCCTCGACATCATCAGCCAAGCCCCCTGCTGCTGCCAGTATTGCCTGAAGGTCATGACCGAGAAGGGGCTCGACCCCAATAGCGCCGAAGACCGCCAGAAATGCGCCGACCTGGCTCTTGAACGCTACTACATCATGACCACCGAGGCGGCGACCGATGTGGATCCCGGCATGCCGGTCTTCCACAACTCCGGACACATCAAGCCCGGCGAGCGGGACATCCTGAAGTACTTCTCCCACCTCGAACTCGAATCCCTGCCCACCGGCGGCTGGGGCTACGACCACTTCCCCATGTCGGCCAAGTACACCACGCTGCTCGACTTCGATGTCATGGGCATGACCGGCAAGTTCCACACCACCTGGGGCGAGTTCGGCGGCTTCAAGCACCCCAACGCCCTGCGCTATGAATGCGCGGCCATGCTCGCCTATGGCGCCAAGTGCAGCGTCGGCGACCAGCTCCATCCCAATGGCCAGCTCGACAAGAGTACGTACGACCTGATCGGCGCCGCCTATGCCGAGGTCGAGGCCAAGGAAGCCTGGTGCGACTACACCACAAACGTGGCCGATATCGCCCTGCTCTCCGCCGCCGCCGTCAATGGTGGTTCCGGGCGCGAGGCCGCTGGCGACACCGGCGCGGGCCGGGCGCTTCTCGAAGGGCATTTCCTCTTCGACTTCATCGACGGGGAGATGGACTTCGCCCCCTACAAAATGCTCATCCTCCCCGACGAGATCAAGATCGGTCCCGAGCTCAAGGCCAGGCTCGACGCCTTCCTTGCCCAGGGCGGCAAGCTGATGCTCACCGGCACCAGCGGTCTGGATGAAAACGGCCAGCCCCTCTTCGACATCGGGGCCGAATTCGAGGGCGAGAGTCCCTTCCGCCCCGACTTCATCAAGTTCGCCGAGGACATGGGTCCCGACTTCTGCCGGACGCCCACCGTCATGTACCTGCCCAGCCAGCGGCTGAAGCCCACGACCGGCGTTCCCCTTGGCGACATCTACGACCCGTACTTCAACCGCACCGACTACAAGCACTTCTGCAGCCATCAGCACACGCCCTTCAAGCCTGAGCCCTCCGGCTACAGCGCGGGCGTGCTGAACGGCCAGATCCTCTACCTAGCGCACCCCGTGTTCTCGATCTACCGCGGCTGGGGTTCGGTGGCCATGGCCGAGTACATCCGCGAAGCCGTCGCCCTGCTCCTGAACACTGATGCCGGCATCGCCACCAACCTGCCCTCCATGGCCCGCACGGCCCTGCGCGAGCAGCCTGAGGAGAGCCGCTACATCCTCCACCTGCTCTACGCGAATACCATCGCCCGCGGCGGGGCGCTCAGCCTTTCCGGCGGCACCGTCAGCAGTCGCGGCAGCATCGAGGTGGTCGAGGAGCTTATGCCGCTTTGCGACACCGCCGTCACCCTCCGTCTCCCCAAGGAGATCAAGAGCGCGACCCTTCAGCCCCAGGGCATCGGCCTCCCCTTCACCCAGGAGAACGGCGAGGTCCACCTCGCCTTGGACGAGTTCACCTGCCACCAGATGATCGTCCTCGACTACTAGCCCAACTTCCCCGGCGGCGCGCGAAATCCCGCACGGATGCCCCGCATTAGTTACTACGAAGCCCATTCGGGT
>JABGQJ010000408.1 GCA_018648945.1 Victivallales bacterium | reverse complement strand
ACACCCCAATCCTCGGCGCGGTCGCGTACGATGCGCATGGCCTGCTGGGCGTCGAGCAAGGGGATGGGATGCCGGTAGGGTGCCAACCGGTACTTCAGCACAAAGGCGCTGACCCCGATCGTGTTGAACCAGTGGGCCACGTCGAAGCCCTCGTGCTCGATGGCCACGATGTGGTAGCCGCCGCCGGGGCAAATGACCACGGCAGCGCCGGTGTTGGTCTCCGCAGGC
This sequence comes from Victivallales bacterium, assembly GCA_018648945.1. The sequence continues at coordinate 6,763 of JABGQJ010000408.1, read as the reverse complement.
GCGGGGAAGGCGTACAGTTCGGGGTCATGGATCATGCCCACGCGCATGACGCCGCCGTTCTTCGTGATCTCCTCCTGGCTGCCGTCCTCGATGCGGCGAGGGACACCGTCGGGCCATAGGGCGACATCTGCGACCTGTCCGAAGTCTTCCATTGGATTCACCTTTCTGCTTGGGGCGTAGCAACAGATCCGCGCCGCACGCCATCGCTTCAGATCGTGGGATCGGGATAGTCGATGGCCCAGCTGCCGTCGCTGTCGAGACGCGGGTTGCGGCCCCAGGCGGCGACGATGTCAGCCGGGGCGCGATTCTCCTGCAGGTAGGCCAGGAACCTCTGATGCAACCCCACGATAACGGCCCCGTTCGCGGCCGCGAGATCGGTCTCCGCCAAGGGGTCGGCCAGCAAGTCGTAGAGCTCGGGGTGCCCCGAGGCACCCACCGGGGCGTACCCCCAGCGCTCGTCCACAATGAAGGGCACGGTGGCACTGGCAGGAACACTGCCAGGCTCAGCCCGCAGGAAGCTGCCACTGACCGCAAGATCGCGGTGCGTTCCCGTGCCGCTGCGCAAGGCATCTGCGAACGAGAGGCCATCGAAGGGCTCGGGAGGCCGGGGAGAAACGCCAGCCAGATCGCATACGGTGGGGAGAATGTCCACGGGTTGCGCAAGCAAGCCATGGTCGGCCCGCGGAACACCGGGCGCGGCAATCAGGAAGGGCACGTGCCCAATCTCGGGATAGATGGGCCAGTAGCGGTCGTCGCCATCGCTGATGTTCGTCTTGCCGGTGCGCCCGTGCTCGCCGAGGGACATGCCGTGATCGCTGGTGATGACCACCACGGAGTCGTCCCAGAGCCCCAGATCGTCCACCTTCTGGAGCACGCGGCCAAGCCAGCGGTCGATGAGTTCGGCTTCGGCGCAGTATTGGGCGCGCAGGTTGTGCAGTTCGGCGTCGGTGTAGTCGCTGCTCCGCCCGTAGTTGGGGTGGATCATGGGGGTGCCGCCGTAGTCGGGATCGTAGCGGCGGACGAGGTAGTCGGGGGCGTCCCAGGGCTCGTGGGGATCGAAGAAATCGGCCCAGAGGAAGAAGGGACCGGCCTGGTAGTTCTCCTCCAGCCAGCGGCAGACGGTGCCGCCGGTCTTGGCGGGGAAGGACTCCTCCTCCAACTGCGGGTAGCGGTTGGTCCAGCGGTGGGTGGCGGCGAGCGTGTGTTTGCCCTGGAACATGGGCTTCAGCCGCGTTTTCTCGGGCGGCATGACCTCACGGATCGGGTCGTTCAGATGCAGCAGGGGCTTGTCGCCTTCCTGGCCACGTTCGTGATAGGCGGCGGTGAAGCCTTGGTCGAAGTCGGCCTTGAAGAGATGGGGACAGTCGCAGATGAGCTGGCTTACATAGCCAGCCTGCCCCAGCATCTTGGCCACGTGGTTGGTCCCGCTCTTGTCGATGTTCTGCCAGCCGTAGTGGGGCCAGCCGAGCCGCCCGGTGGCCACATCCGTGCGGTGGGGAATGGTGGGGAAGCTACCGGTGTAGAAGCCGTGGACCTCCGCCGCTCGCTCGGCCGCAAACCGGTCCAGTTCGGGGGTGCGCACAGGCATCGCTGCTGCCCGATCGCGCAGGTTGTCGTAGCGGTAGGTGTCCGTGATCAGCAGGATGATGTTCTTCATGGCGCTGCTCCAGAGGGAGTGGGGAATCGGGGGGAATCGGACGAATCGGTCGGATTAGACGAATCGGACAGCTTGGCAGCCGCCCCATTCCATCATTCCATCCCTTCGACTTTGCTCAGGGCCTTCGGCATTCCATCATTCCATCATTCCATCATTCACCCCTACCCCATAAACAGACCGCCATCAACACTGATTACCTGGCCGGTGATGTAGTCGGCGCGGTCGGACGCGAGGAAGGCAACCAGTTCAGCCACGTCCTGCGGCTGACCCAGGCGCCGAGTCGGGATCTCCTTGAGGAGTTCCTTGCGCTTGCGGTCGTTGATCCCGGCGGTCATGGCGGTCTCCACGAAGCCGGGACTGACCGCGTTCACGCGCACGCCCATGCCGGCAAGCTCCCGGGCGACAGAGCGGGTGAAGCCCACCAACCCCTCCTTGGCGGCAGCGTAGTTGGAGCGGTTGGCCGAACCCAGACGACCGGCGTCGCTGGTGATGTTGATCACCCGTCCCCAGCGGCCCCGGGCCATGGTCATGGCGGCGGCGCGGGTCAGATAGAAGGGGCCGTTCAGATTGACGTTCAGGACATCGTGCCACTGCTCGTTGCTCATGAAGGACACCACGCCATCGGCCAAAATGCCGGCATTGTTCACTAGGATGTCGAAGGAGCCGAAGCGTTCCACCACCGCGTCGGCCAGCGCCTTCGCCTGGTCCGGATCCGCGATATCAGCCTGATAGATCAGCGCCTCGCCCCCGCTGGCGACGATCGCGTCTGCCGTGGTCTGTGCGGCTGCGGCATTGCCATTGTAGTGAAGCATGACCTTGGCCCCGCCCGCAGCAAGCCGGAGGGCGATGGCGCCCCCAATGCCGCCGCTCGCGCCGGTCACCAGGGCAACCCGTCCCGCGAACTCGTTCCCGGCGACGGGAGGAAGGGCCAGGGCCGGCTCCTCTGCTGGGGCTTCCGGCTCGGGCGCGGGCACGAGGGTCTGCCGCTCGGAGATGAAATCCTGCACGTCCTGGCGGTGGACAACACTCTTGCCGCACGCAGCAGCCACTTGGTCCAGGTCCACGCCATGCTTCTTGGCCAGCATGCGAGCGGCCGGAGCGGCCTTGTAGGCAGGTTTGGCCGGGGCCGGCTCGGTTTCCGGTTCGGGGACGACCGTCTGGCGTTGGGCAAGGAAATCCTGCACATCCTGACGGTGGATCGCCTCCTTGCCGCAAGCAGCAGCGACCTCCGCGAGCTCCACGCCGCTCTTCTTGGCGAAAACGCGAGCGGCCGGGGCCGCCCGGAACGCGGGCTTGGCGGGGGCGTCCTCCTCCGGTCCGTCCAGAATGCTCAGATCCAGATCAAGAGATGCGGCACTGGCATGCGCGGCGAGCTTGGCTTCGTTCTCGGCCTTCACGTCCGGCACAGGCGAGCCGACAGCGCCGACCGCGCAGAGGGCGTAACCGATGGGAATGGTGCTCTTCTCGGTCGTGTAGAGCGCCAGGACCGTACCGCCGGCGGGGGACTCGAACTCCGCCACCATCTTGTCGGTGATGAGTTCGACGATGAAGTCGCCCTCCTCGACCGTGTCCCCAACCTGGACTTGCCAAGGACCAACGGTGGCCTCGTCCATGTTCTCGTACAATTTCGGCAGTTCGACGACAACCGGGGCGCTCATGGTCTTCTCCAAAAACTAGCTTCGACTCAGGACGTCCAGCACGTCCGGGTTGATCAGGCTGACCGCATCGTAGGTGCCGGCAAACGCCTGCCTCACGTTGGCGAGGGACGCGCTGGCCATCCGCTGGCAGGCCTCGACACTGCTCGACGAAACGTGCGGCGTGAGCAGCACATTGGGCAGGGCCCGAAGGTCTTTCCCAGGGGCGACGGGAACGTACGGCTCCACCTCGAACACGTCCAGTGCGGCAGAGGCCAGCCGACCAGAGACCAGGGCATCGTAGACAGCCCCCTCGTCAACCACCGGGCCGCGGGCGGTATTTACCAGAATGGCATTCTCGCGCATGGCGGCGATGAAATCGGCGTCCACCATGTGACGCGTATGCTCGTTGACAGGTACATGCAGGCTGAGGATCTGGGCCCTGGACAGGACGTCAGCGAGATCGGTATGGACTTCGGCAAAACCCCAGTCGCAGCGCAGTTCATCGTGAACGGCAGTGTCCGGTTCCAGGCCGAGAGCGGTCATGCCGAACGCGTTCGCGAAGCGGGCCAGACGCCGACCGATGCCGCCGCAACCGACGATGCCCAGGGTCCGTCCCCGCAATTCGAAACCGAGACGGGGAGTCCATTCGCCCGCCGCCATGCCCAGGGAAAAGGCATTGAGGTTCTTGGCCACGCCGAGAATCAACGCGATGGCGTGCTCGGCCACGGCATCTTCCAGGACACCTGGAGTATTGGTCGCCAGCAACCCGCGCGCGGTGGCTGCCATCTTGTCCACGCCGTCATGCCCCACGCCGAAACGGGCCAGGACACCACCCCTTGGCAGGGCGCTGTAGAGTGCGCCACTGTAGTTCTCGACCCCAAGAACGGCCCCAAAGGCCTCGTGCTCGCGCACTGCCTCCGCCAGCTCTTCCTCCGGCCAGTCGGAGACGCGGATATCCATATCTTCAGCTGCTTGGAACGTGGCTTCGCCCTTGACATACTCGGGTTCGGTGACAACGACTCGTATCTGCACCATGGGGGGGGACACCTCAGGATTCCTGGGTTGGGGCGGGGGGAAGCTCGAGAGTGAAGGAGCCCAGACGTCGATCACGGAAATCCTTGACCAAAGCCCGCGCCGTTCGGATATAGTCGATCTGCCCGCCGCCCTTGATCAAACCGCGACGCTGGGCCACAGCCTGCATCATGTCCTCGGGGTGGTCGGGGCAAGCAGCCAGATCGTACAGCGACCAATCCGCCCGCTCCGGCTGACGGCTAAGCTCGTACCAGACGAACTCGGCCAGCAGCTCGGTGCCAATCACCTCGTCGCGGATGGAGCCGATTAACGCCAGGCGCAACTCGTGCTCCTTGTCGCGGATGCGGGGCCAGATCACGCCCGGCGTATCCAGCAGCTCGACCCCGCCCTGGAGCGGAATCCACTGGTTGTGCCGGGTGACGCCGGGCCGAGGCCCCACTTGCGCCCGTTTGCCGGCATAGAGGCGGTTCACAAGGGTCGATTTCCCCACGTTCGGGATGCCCGCAATCATGATTCGCACGGGACGGTTGAGGGCCGTGGTGGCCCCGCGTTTCTCGCGCTCCTCGTGCACGGTCCGCACCCAGAACCGCACCAGGCGGTCGGGATCGTCCGGCTGGCGCGCGTCAAGAAAGAAGACCCGTTCGCCCTGCGTCTCGAACCAACGTTGCCAGCGGCGCGACGCGGCGGGATCGGCCAGATCGGACTTGTTGGCCAGAATCATGGCCGGCTTGCCGGGAAGCAGATCCCGGAAATTGGGGTTGCGGGAAGAGAGCGGGAAACGGGCATCCACGAGCTCGACGACCAAGTCGATCAGGCTCAAGACCTCGCGCATCTTGCGCCCGGCCCTGAGCATGTGCCCGGGGTACCAGCCGGTCGTCGGCAAATCGTTGAAGCTGATGGCAGTCACTCGTCCATATCCTCGCCCATATCCTCGCCTTTGGAGAAGCCCGTGTTGCCGAAGAGCCCGGCCAGGGAGGGCATGGTTGCGGTAGCTGGCGAATCCGGAATGATGGTCCAGTCCGGGCCAAGCTGTTGCCGGGTCCAGACCGCAAAATCAAGCAATCCACAAAGATCCCAGTGGGCCAGGCCACGGGGGTGCTTGCGGTCGATGTGACTGGGCACCCAGCAGGCGGCTGGGCCGAGGGGACCAACCACGAGCGTGCCCGGCTGGCCGAGCCCCTTGAGTTGCCGGATGATACGGCGGGCGGCCTTCTGCGTGCCGTTGCTCTGCCAGCATGGTGCCCCGGCAACATCGTCGCGAACATAGGCCTCGGAGGTCGGCTGATTGCAGCAGGAAGCGGCCAGTCTCATCTGGCTGGGATCGAGGCGGAAGATACCGCCTGCATTCGCCTGAATCTCGGCAGGTGCTGCGGCGGCGACCTCGACAAGCGGCCCCGCTGGCAGGCGTGGCAGTTCCCGGGCCGGATCCTGCCAGGCGAGGTACCAGTTGAGGCGGTACTGGCGCTTCTCCGGGGCCACTTCCTCGCAGCTCATCAGGGGCTCGCGGATGATGCGCAGACCGTCGGCCTCGTGCATGATCTTGTAGCTGCCCGCTTCGGGGCCGAATCCCATGCAGTGCTCCCACCGCCAGATGTCGTTGCCGGTGCCCACTTCCAGCCGGAATCCGTCGTCGCGTTCGAAGACGAGGGCCAGCGGGGGGCGGTGCCAGTGCCCCAGCATGCCACTGCCCGGCGGCTCTGCGGGAATCTCGTGCCAGGCGGGGGCCACACCTTCCGCCAGATGGGTGCACGGGGGAACCAAGTAGTACCGCCGCCACATGCCGGGCAGGAAGAGCCCCCCCACGCCGAAGTGCCGCTGTACCGTGGCTCCTCTTGGCCAGTTGATGTCGAAGGTCACCCGCACATGGTTGGCTGCGTAGCGACAGGTCTGGGCCACGTGGATGGGACGCCCAAAAGGCAGAACCCCCTCGTGGAACACGACGCCCGCACCGCTCTTGCGGAAGGCACGCGTCCGACTCACAGCCACGGCGTCCTGATCCATATCGTCAAGGTAGAAACCGCAGCCTTGCACAATCGGTACGCCAGCCACAGCGATCTCTTCCGGCCCGCCGAAGCGCTCCTCCTCGTGATGCGCTTCCCAGCCGAGGTGCTCGGCGGCAACGGTCAGTTGACCGAACTCGTTCAAAATCATGATGGTTGGGGCCGTCCTGTCGAGAACATGGGTAGAGCCCGCTAATGTACTGCCGTTGCAGCGCATGTCACCACGGGGCGCTGGTCACGGAAGCGGGGTGGTGGAATAGTGGAGCGATGGGGGAGGACCGGACGAAGCGGACGGGCTCCCGGGATCTTCGACCAGCCTGAATTATTCGTGCGCTTCGTGGCGAGGACGCGTAGTGTGCTGTGGATCTGCCCGTTGTGCCAGGTTGCCGGGCGCAGGCGTGTTGGGACCCGTCAAGGTCGGCCTCCTGGCACAACGG
>JABGQJ010000407.1 GCA_018648945.1 Victivallales bacterium | reverse complement strand
CAACGCACTCACGTGGGGTCCGGGGAGACGAGTCTCCCCGGCGGGGTGCGGGGCTGGCCTCGCTTCCCAACTCCACCCGTGACTGAGGCATTGCGCAGCACGCGTCCATAGCATTGTCTCCACCCGTTGGGCACAGTACGTTAGTGGGTTGTGAAAGCGACCGGTCAACGCAGCGCTCCGGCTCGCCGTGCCCGCTGGCGACGGCGCGGGCGGCGCTTGGCCTGGACCGCGATGGTCCTCACCCTCTGCTTCCTCTTCGGGCGCTTCCTGCTGTTGACCTGGGTGATCGCTCCCGCAGCCGGCATCGCTCTCGGATCTCCGGTCGACATCGCCCAGGCGTCCTGCGCCCCAACCGCTCGCCTCGACCTCAGCAATCTGCGCATCGGCGAGCTCGACGACCCCTTTCTCACCACTGGCAAAGTGGAGGCCCGCTACCGTCTCTGGCGCACTCTCTTCTTCGGCCCCTGCGTCGAGAAGTTCCACGCGCAGGGAGTGACCATCAATCTGGCCAACCTGCCGAAGGGACGCATCCGCCTGCCGCGCTTCCGCTGGCTGCGGCGGCGCCGCCGCGATGACAACGAGGACATTGAGCCCTTCCTGCTCAAGGACCTCGTCCTGGGAGATAGCACGGTCGTCTACCAGCGCGCAGGCTCCCCCCTGGCGCTTCGCCTGGAGAACGTCCGGGCTAATCTGCCCGAACTGCGCCATGGACAGTCCGGCAGACTGACCGCATCCGGGCGCATCGCCCAGCTCGATATCGGCCCCCTTCACCTGAGTTCCGGCCAACTCCACGGCCACAGTGACCTCAGCTATGACCGGGAAATGGAACTGCTTCACAACAGCTTCTCTTTCCACGCCGATCACGTCTCCGGCACCCTCGGCACCACCCCCCTGGACAACCTAACGCTCCGCCTCTCCGGGACGACCCGGCAGGTACGGGGGCGGGGGCACCGCCAGGATCTTCAGCTGGCCCTCACGCGCGATGGTGCCCCCATGGCCACGATCACCATCGAGGGCTATTCCTCGAAAGTGCCCCATATCTTCGACCTCACCGCCCGCGTGACGGCCGAACCCGAGCTCATCAACCTGGCCCTCGCCGAGCACGGATCGCCCCCTGCGGACCAGCCTCGGCTCGCCATCGCAGCCCGCCTTTGCTTCCCCCGTCCCAGAGTGGCTGAGGTCTCCGCCGCAATCACTGCCCAGCTGGCGGGGAAGACCGTGGCCGTTCTGGATATGGTCACCGAGTACCCATTCGCCTCCACCGGCTTGCCCGCCCATCTGCGCCTGACCGGCGAGCGCCTCGCCATCGACCAACTCCTGGCCATCTACACGCAAGTCCAGGAGGCAAAGAGCGCCGAGACCACGCCCAAAGAACCCGCTCCCGCCGCCACGCAGCCAGAGAGCCCCGACCCCGGCGGCCTGCGACTCCCGTCGTTCACCTTGGATCTCGACCTCCGGGGCGTCTCCTACGGTGAACTGGCTGGGACCCTCTCCGCCGATGCCGACCTGCGGGACCGTCGTCTGGAGCTATCCCAGTGTACCGCAACACTCGCCGATGGCACGGCCCAGCTCACTGGCGTCCTCGGCTGGGGCCAGTCCTCCCACCCCTACCAAGGCAAGCTCACAGTCGCCAAGCTGGACGCCGGGCTCGTCGCCCGCCAGTTCATGGATGCGGCGGATGGCGAGGTGCTTGGTCACATCGACCAACTCGACCTCGACCTCGCCGGGCAGGGCCTCAGCATCAGGGCCATGCAGGAGAACATGACGGGCAAAGGCACCGCCATGCTCAGCGGCATCGCGCTACGGGACATGAAGGCCATGCGCCGGACCGTGCGCAAGTATGGCGTCAAAGGACTCGCCGACCTGCGCTTCGACCAAGGGATTCTCGCAGGCCGGATTGCCGATGGCCGAGTCCGACTCGACAAGGGCTCGCTCCACGGGCCGACGGGCTGGGTGGAACTCACCGGCTCCATGCGCTTCAGGAAACAGAAGCTGGAACTGATGGTGGATGCTGGCCTCGGCCCGGAGTTGGCGGACGACCTCCGTAACTCCCGCAAGTACCGGTACCTTGGCCTGCTTCTCAAGTCTCGCGACGGCTACGCATGCTTCCCCACTCCCATCCCCCTGCGCGGCTCCCTGAGCAGACCCAGACTTGATGTGGAGCGGCTGCTTCTCGGTGCCGCGACCTCCCCGAGCATACAGGATGCCGCCCTCCCGTTTCTGAAGCACGCCCTGCAGAAGTAGCAGGGGCGCTCCGCCTGCGATTCCCGTCACCCCACTAGCACATCCACCAGGTGCCGGCGGAAGCCTGGCCGGTCCGTCCAGTCCAGGGCCACATCCACCACCGGGCCTTCCGGGTCAGGCACGGTGAACCCATCCTCGGTCACCCGCAGGGCCATCGGCACCACCGTCAGAAACTCCCGCGATGCCGCCAAGTGCACCGCCACGGTATCGTAGAGAATCGAGCTCATCTCGTCCGGATTCACCCGGACCGCCTCATGCACCGCCGCCCAGCACCGGTAGTTCTCGAACAGCGCGGTCAGCACCGGGTCGTCGGGGCGCTCGAACAACCGTTGGTAGTTCTCGCCACCTACACGCACGATCCCGCACGTATCCAGCGGCGTGATCGTCTTCGATAACCATGGGGCCGCCAGCACCTCGCCGAGCGCACGCGGATTCCGCACCACGTTCGTCTCCGCCACCGGCACGGGATTGCGATTGTGCCCCATGTGGATACTGCCGTGCATCCCCACGAAGTGCGCATTCCCGGCAATGTCCGGCGCGCGTTGCAGCGCCAAAGCCACATTCGGTACCGGCCCGATGCAAACCACCGCCACCGGCGTCTCGCTCACCCGGATCGTGTCGATGATCGCCTGCACGCCATCCTCGTGGACCGTCCCCGGATAGTCCGCAGACGTGTAGTCCCCCACCCATCCCGTCTGCCGCTTCGGCAACGGCCGTTCGTCGCCTGCTCCGATCCCGACTGGGATCTCTGTCCGCCCCGAGCGCTCCAGGAACTTCGCGATCAGAGCTCCCCGATAAGCCGTGTCCCCGGTATCCCCCACCACCAAGCGCGGCTCCAGCCCCGGATGCTTCAGAAGCATCGCCAGCGACCACGTATCGTCGATGTCTCCTCCGATATCCGTATCTAGGATCACCGGAATCCGTGTCTGTCCTGCCATGCCGTCCTCGTGTGTAGTACCCATCTGTCGACTGTTCTGCACGCGCAGCCAGTCTCGTTCGAACCTACCACGGCCTCCTCCTCGCGCCAATCACTCCCGCTACCTGCGGCAGGGAGAAGGGAAAAACTCACCACGAAGCCAAAGGCTGTGAGCCTGTCGAACGGTCACGAAGGCCACGAAGAACCCCCCAAGCCAACTCCCCGATCCCTCTTTCCTCCTCTGCGCCTCTGCGCCTCTGCGGGAGTCACTCCCCTCCCCATTTCTTACCCAACGCCTTGCCCACTTGCCGCACGAAATCCTCCCGGCCGCGCGCCACCACTGTATCCAGTGCCCGGAAATACACCGCTCGGTCATCGCCCTGGAAGCCCACCCCTCGTTTGACCAGCCACGCCCGGAACTCTGCCTGCGTCTTCGTTTTGAGCTTCTTCCTACGCACCCCAAACCGGGCCGTATGCGCCAACGGGGCCGCCCGGACCAGAATCTCCCCGTCCTTCTCCCGCAGATACAACGGCACGCCGTAGGCCTTCTCCACTTCCGCCAACAGCTCCGCCAGTTTCACGTTCCGCAGGTCCACCGTCGCCCGCTCCTTCGGTACTGGCAGACAATACGCCACTGCCTTGTGGGGGGCCTTCTTGTCCTCATCATCATCGTCATCCTCGTCGTCGCTCCACATATCGTCTTCATCGTCACCACCGACTCCATGAATCTCCATCGGACGGTCTAGACGCCAGTGCCGGGAACCACCGTCCTCCCCCAATTCCGGCAACTCCGAGTCAGCGATCCCTCCCCTTTGCTCCGGCACGATTCGGTCTGGCTCTCCATCCTGCTCGAGGGGAGCGGCATCGCCGCCCATGCCGACGCCCATGCCGCCGCCCGTGCCTCCGTCCCACACAATCCCCTCCAGCCCGGGATCCTCGCCTGCCGGATCACTGCCCTGCCAAGGCACGCGCTCTGCGCCTTCAGGCAAGTAGCCATAGAAGACTGGTTGCTGCAGCCGCCACCCCTTCGCCCCATCAGGGAGCGATTCCCGACAGCGATCCGCGATCCGGGCCAAGGCAACCGGCAACGGCGCATTCCGCAAGCGGAACTCCGCAATCTCCATCCCACCGTAATGGTCCATGGCGGCACGATGCCACTCAAGCAGTTCCGTGCGACGCTCCTTCTCTTCGCGCACGACAGTCGCACAGGCGGGCTCAACGGGACCCGCAGTCCAGCCACGAACCATCTCCGCCTGCGCCCACAGACCACGCGCCAACTGCACTCTCTCCCCGACCACGAGTCTCTGAGTCCTCGGTAGCCCAAGGCCAATCCGCCAACACAGGCTCATCTCCTCGCCTCGAACCGTTTCTGTCGCCTTGAGTCGAATCGACTTCCTCGGCCGCCCCGGCACTGGCATGCTCGCATCCTCGCGGAAGCGGCTGACACACTCCACGACTTCCCCACCGTCTTCGGCAAACAGCCGCAACCGGCACTGGCGATGAGGGGCCTTGATCCGGTCCAGGAATCCCAAATCCGTGTCCAGCAGGTACCGGCATTGGGGAGCGTAGGACTGGATCCAGAACGATGGGGACCAGTTTGATTCCTCCCCGGCCTCGATGAGCCCGAACATGAAGAGCAGATCCCAGTAGTGCGTCCGCTCATCCACACGCTCTGTCGGTTCCGCCTCTTGCGCGCTCTCCTCAACCGCACTTCTCGCCTCCCTCTCCGCACTCTCCTTGCACCGCTCAACGTCCATCCACACGTGGTTGGCGGCATGGTTGATGAGCAGATAGCTCTCGTCCCCAGAGGTACGCCCCAGGTCCAAGGCATCCGCGCGAAGCGCCCGCCAATCCTCCCGTCTCGGCCAGCTATCGCGCCCCGTGTACATCACCGAACGCCAGCCTATCTTCCCTCCCTTGCCCAGGATCTCCAGTTCCACCGCCGCGTGATTGTAGGAACGACGGTAGCTCGCAGTCACGCCAAGCGAGACATCGCCGCCGCCCGGCCCGACACCAGAGAACCGAGCCTTACTGGGGAATTCATCGAAGTTCGTAGTCGAGACGGAGAAGACGGTACGATCTGCGGACGACGCCAGTCTCGCCGCCCCGGCAAGCCGGTCCCTGGCGTTCCCCGAAGCCAGCAACCGCCGAATCTCATCGCCCTCGGGAGCGTCCCCCGGCAATCGCACAAGCCGCGCTGTCGTGTGCCAGAGCATGCTGTCGGACAAGCCCCCACCGGAGCTCCACAGGAGCCTGTCCAGATCCCCGAAATTCTCGCGAGTGTTGGTGCCCACAACAACCCAACCATCGTAGCATTTGGCGTGGTCGAGGCGGGAACCGGGCGGGAACTGGACCCCAAACTCCTGGAAAAGCAGCTCCATGCCGACGAGTCGACCGCCATGAAGTCCTTGTGTTCGTCGATCAACCGCCACGTCCCGCAACAGGAGTTCCACAAGCTCTGCATTGAACACACTGGGGCCATAGACAGCTTTCCGTAGAGGGAGCATTACCAGTTCGGGATCATACAGAGCAACGCCATTCGCGCTTGTTCTCTGGAAAACTCCGCTTCCGGAAGTCACGTAATCCAGGGTGTCGCCGAGCGGCGTGTCCCTCATGTAGAATGAGACACCTGGCCCCGCCCGCCATCCGTTACCGCGCACTGTCTCGTGGGCCATGAAGCCAGAAGGCAGTACATAGGCAATCCCCAGACCAACGGCCGCAGGATCGTGTTCGCGTGACATGGCCGCCATCCGTCGCAGGAAGGGAATCACAGGCTCCTCGTCGGCCTGGACTCTGGGCAGTTTGCCAGCGAGTAGCCCATGTGTGTTCTCGCTACTCCCCCTGGGCCACTCGTCGCCGTGCTTACTGGTGCCCCGAAAGTACTTCCCCCCATCCGGACGTTGGCATTCCGCCACCACCTGCAACATCTCGCCTCCTCCCAGACGCAACTGCGTCCCCGCATCGTGGCACAGAGTCAACGTCGTGTCCTGGAGAAACGTCAGTTTCCCGTCGCGCACCACGCGAGTGCTCAGGGCAAAGCGCACCCCTGCCGAATCCCGGTACCAGTGTTCCTCCTTGGCCGAGACATCCACATAGCTGTCTTCCTCGCCGAGGTTGTGACGAATGCTGGACCTCGACTTGGCATGGAGAGTAATCGGCGCGGCAAAGGGAGTCTCGCGACCGTCGGAACCAATGATCGATAGTTCCAGTTGCGAGCTATACGGATAGGCATAGGTCACCTGCAGAATCTCATTCACCAGCGCGAGCGTCTCCGGATTGTGTGTGACCACCAGGTGTCTGCGGTCGCGCGAGCGCCGCACCTCCGTGCCCTTGGGGAACTTGATGCCGAGCTGCCGGAAGAACTTCTGGGGGGCTCGGGGGCGGATCGACCGCCAGAACTCGTCCCGGATCGGGAAGCGCCGCGTTTCCCGCACCGCACGCGCCACGGATCGGGAGCGAACGACCAGCTCTTCGTCGTTGTCAGTCACCGCCAAATCTGCAAACCCGGCGGCGGCTTCCAAGAGCAGCGCCAGCGAGCCATTCTCCACGCCAAAGGAGACGCGCGGTCGTTCCGGAAGCGGGTCCGCCACCTCCCAGACCAACCGGTATCCCTCTCGCTTCGCATGCGTGACCAGCCGCTCGTGCACGAGCTCGACCACCTGCCGAGCACCCACCCTCTGCAGGGCGACCGAGCCAATCCTCTCCGCCTGGAGTTTGCTCAGCACGACCGATGCCTTCGGCTCCGCCCCCGCGACCACAGCCCAAACTGCCAGCAAGGCGATCCACCTCATGCCTCTCGCCCTCGTCATCGTCATGGCCCTCCAGCTACTCGCCTCTGCCGCAACGTCTTTGCCCGGCGTGCAGG
>JABGQJ010000406.1:2535-7033 GCA_018648945.1 Victivallales bacterium | reverse complement strand
CATCCACACGAAGTCCAAGCGCGATCTCGACCTGCGCCTGCCGCAGACCGGGGCATTGTTCGAAGTGTTCAGAGAGATCGAGCTCCAACCGTCGGCCAGGTTCTCGATACCGGTAGAGAAGCACGATACCTACCTCTTCTTCCGCGGCGACAGGAAGATGTGGGAGTCGATCCAGGCCCGTTGAGAACGGTACGCATTCGGGTCGTCTGGCCGATGGGCAGGCGATGCGCTCGAACCGGCGCCATGACGCTTACCCGCCAGCTTCTCGGCGTCCGCTTCCCCGTCCCGGCAACGCCGGTTTGCCGACCATCACTGAGCCAGCCAGTCGCGCGCCTTATCCATATCGTCGAAGACCCTGAAAGTGGCCCCGCGATTCACCCCGACATCCTCCATGAACCGGTCTTCCGCCGTCACCTTCGAGTATACTGCTGCGATGCGACGTCCCCTGCTCAGCCCAAATTTCCCAGGCTCCGCTGCCGCCTGGTACGCACCTATCGTGGAGCCGATGACAGTCGTGTCTCTGAGATCAAACAGGAAACGACCACACCCGTGCTCCTTGGCGACTTCCGCCGCCGCCTGGATCAGGATGAACGAGTCGGCCGGCCTCCTGAGCATCCCGGACGCCCGGATCATACACGTGCCCGATTCGCGGTCCACCTCAACCGAATACTCCAACTCCATCTCATTCCTCGCGAGCTGGCGAATCCAGCTCCGTTCGGGCCCCCGCCCCCGCAATACCCAAGAACTCATGGCCAGCCATGGCCCATCGCCTGGCTGGTCACATCCTGAACACCGGCTATGCCAGCGTCCATACTGCCATCCCCAAGAACCTACCCGCCCTCTCCTCCTCTGCAAGCCCCTGCTCAACAAGCTCACGATTTCTTCTCCCCTTCTGGGGAGTCAGAGAGACAGAACCGAGTCCGAAGGTATGTTTGACCGCGCGGATGACCTGTGCTATGCATGACAGGTAGGGGACCGCTACTGCAGCTTGAGGCATCTGGTCCACGGCGAACCAGGGCCAGCAACCGAGGACATGGCAGATGACCCAGCGGATGAACTCACGGGAACGGATTCTGGCGGCGGTGCGGCGAGACGCAGTGGACTACGTGCCGTGCTGCGGCTTCTTCAACCCGCTGTCCTCGGTACAGCGCCAGGGACACACCTGGAACTTCCCCTGGGCAAGCGATGCGCCTCTCCCGGAGCAGCTCCGCTACCAGGTCGAGGAACTGGGACTCGATCAGTTGGTGAACGTGGGGGTGGCAGCAGCACAGACGGCGGCTGGCATCACGTCTCGGAAATGGCAGGAGGGAGACGTGCTGCACAAGGCGTACGAGACGCCCGCCGGGACGCTCCATGCCTCGGTGCGGATCAACGATCTGTGGCCCCATGGCCAGGAAATCCCCTTCTACAGCGACTTCAACATCGGCCATTACGTCGAGCCCTGGATTCAGACAGCCGAAGACCTGGCGTGCTTCCAATGCCTGCAGGTTTTGCGCGACCGAGACGAGGTGGTCGATGAGGCCCGAGCAGGGCTGAAGCCCAGCTTCGCGTTGGCCCAGCAATACGGCCTGGCCACGCAAGCGGTGGCGGGCATGGGTCTCACCGGGGCGCAGCACCTATTCGGCGCCGCCGACCTCTGCCTGATGACGATCGACAACCCGGAGCTGGTGGATGCCTACCTGGAACATGAGCACCAGATGAACCTGGCTCGGATCGCCGCGCTGGGCGAGTTGGGGGTCGATATCGTGCGGCGCAACGGGTTCTACGAGACCGCCGACTTCTACGGGCCGGACATGTTGCGACGGTTCTTGACCCGGCGGCTGACCGCCGAAACGGCGATGGCGCACCAAGGCGGCATGGTGATGGCCTACACCGTCCACACCGGCGTTATGCCCATTCTGGACTACCTCCACGAGCTGCCCCTGGACTCACTACAGGGCATCGACATTGCGTTCGGCGGCGTGGACTTGCCGGCGGTGCGCGACAAGCTGGCCGAGGACAAGGCGTTCTGGGTCGGCCCGAGCAGCACGTACCACATCTGGGAGGGTCCGGACGCGACGCGACAGGCGGTCCGGGAGGTCTTCGACTGCTTCGGCAAGACTGGCCTGATCCTCTCCCAGTGCGTATCGTCGCACAGCATCATGCCGTGGGAGAGCACGCTGGCCATGGTCGACGAATGGCGGAGGCTGAGGTGATGACCGACAGGCGGTGGACGCCGGCGGCGGTGGGGAAGCGGGTCCGGCAGTGCCTTGCCCAGGGCGCGGACCTTCCCCTTCCCGCCGCACCCCCGCCAACACTCTACCTGGACCTCGCCGAGAACGTAGTTCGGCAGGCTACGGCCTGGCAGACGCCGGAGGGTATGATCGGGGACCCCTTCAACGAGCCGGGAGTGGAGTCGGTCACCGCCACGCCGCGCTATGCTGCCGCGCTTGGGCATCTCTTGGCCGCAGGCCGTTGCCAGGATCTGGTGGCTGCCGCCGAGGGAGCGATGGACTGGTGCTGTGGTCAGGTGTCGGACCATCTGACGAGCGGGTGGTCCTGTGCAGTCTTCAACATGAAGGATCTGCTTGTTCTATTCGAGGCCCTCGCTCCCTTTGCCGAGGTCGCGCGATACGCCGGGTGGCGGGCTCAACTACAGGCACCCACGCCAGAGACCTTCTATGCGGGCCACCGCAACTACCTGTTCTACGGGATCGCCGCCGAGGCCCTGCGCATCCGGCTTGAGCTCTCCGATCGGATCGACTACATCGACGCCACGATCGAGTCGGAGCTGCCATGGTGGACGGAGTTCGGGATGTATCGCGATCCCGGCGATCCTGCCACCTATGACCTGACTGTACGGCAGAGCCTTGCCTTCCTGTTGGAGAATGGCTATGAGGGGCAGCACCTGGAGTGGATTCGGGAGACGCTGCGCAAGGGCGCTCTCACCAGCCTGCTGTTCACTTCCCCATGCGGCGTGGCCCCATGCGGCGGGCGCAGCAACCAGTACCACCACATGGAAGGCATGACCGCCTACTTCGCGGAACACCAAGCCAAGCAAGCTTGGGCCGACGGCGACCAAGCCCTGGCTGCCGCCTACCGAAGGCTTGCCCTGGGCGGAGCCGAAGCCGTGAAGCGCTGGATACTACGCGAACCCTATGCCTGCACCAAGAACCTGATGGCGGCCGAGCCATTCCTCGGCCAGGATGGCTTCGGCCCCCACCAGAACGCCCACAGTGGCTATGGACTGCTTGGGGCCAACCTGTTTGCGGGCGCATACCACGTGGCGAACCAAGACATCCCCATCGGCTCGGCGCCCTACAGCGTCGGGGGCTACATGCTGTACCTGCCGGATGCGTTCCACCGGATCTGGGCCACGGCCGGCGACTACCACCTTCAGGTCGATACACGCGGCCAGTCGCACTACGACCCAACCGGACTCGTGCGCTTTCATCGGCGCGGCGTGCCGGTGGAGACGAGTCTCAACATGGGCATCGTCCCCAATCCCAACTACAACATGCCGATGGAGAAGGCGCCACGGGCGGTGGCTCTGGGCGTGGGCTGGCCCTGCGATTCGGGCTGGCGCTACCTGGCAGCCGCCAACCGCGAGACCCATGAGGTGACTGTCGAAACGATCCGCGAGGACGAGGTCGTGGAGTTCACGGTCGACTACCATGGTCCGGAGGGCATGGAGGTCCACGAGCACTACGCCCTTTCTGCGGACGGTCTGCGGCTCGCCTGCCACGTCCCTGGCGCGGACAGATTGCGCCTGCAGATCCCGCTGATCGAGACCGATGGCGAGGAGCGCTCGGAGCTCGACGTCGAGACCGAAACCGCCACCGCGCGCTATCGTGGGCGTGCATTCACAGTGACCGTTCCCGGGGCCTGCAAGGCGTGGCTGGAGCCATGGCCAGCCCCCAACCGCAACGGCGTGTACAGAGTGGCCGTGTTCGAGATCGGGGGGAACAGCGCAGTCTGCGAACTGAGCCTGGACTGACGTCCCTACCTCGCCAGCAAGGCGCATGCGCCAGCCGGAAGTTGCACCAAGACCGCCCCGCCCTCTGGCCGAGGCTTGGCTGCCTCTCCTGCCAGGCCGCTCCAGACCTGCGGCGATGCGCCGCTCCAGGGCACGCGGATCTCAGTCTGCTCAGCTCCCGGGTTGAAGACCGCCGCCACTCGCCGGCCGTCTGCCCAGACAGCCACCCAACCCGTGTCCTCGGGCAGTCGCTCGAATTGGGTGGGAGGCGTGGCTGTCGCCGGGCCGAGCCAGACGCTGTAGACGAAGCGCTGCCCCGCCTTTGCACCATCGGCGAGGGGCTGTTCGCAGACAATCCCAGGCCAGCGTGTGGGGGTGGTGTTGGCGGGAACGGGTTGCGCACTCGTGGTGCCGAAGGAGTCATAGAAGCGAACGCGGAGAGGACCGGCGCGCCAGTCCTTGCCCGCGATCTGCCGGGGGTCAATCTGCCCCAGCGCGATGCGCCCCTGCACGGCGATGCCGGGGGCATCTTCCAGCGCTTCG
>JABGQJ010000406.1:0-2436 GCA_018648945.1 Victivallales bacterium | reverse complement strand
GCGATCTGCCGGGGGTCAATCTGCCCCAGCGCGATGCGCCCCTGCACGGCGATGCCGGGGGCATCTTCCAGCGCTTCAAGAGCGATCATCCCAAGCAAACCATCGCCTGCCGCGCGCCATACCTGGGTCACCTGCCAGGGCGAGTCCGGCGTCTCTGGGGTCGGCACGCCGTTGATCCGGCGGGGTTGCAGCCGGTAGCGTACGCCCACGGCCCCGGACACCTCCGGGCGCATGGCCAATCCCGCATGGTCCTCGATCTGCGAGAGCCAGAGCCCCTGCATGCGCCTGTCTCGGCGCTGCAGAACGTTGATCTGCAGGCCACGAACCGCGGTCCAAACCGGGCGACTGTGGGTGGGGTGGGTGATCATGCCGCCGCAAAAGGTGTTGCGCAGACCGCGACCGATGCACACCCCATAGTACCAGTTGCCGGCCCTGCCGCGCACGCCGCGCATGTTGCCGTCAGCCGTCACGAATGGGTCGGGCAATGGGGTTCCCGACTCGGCTCCGGTCCAGTAGGGCATGGCGCAGACCGTGCCCCAACCACGGGCGATGGGGGGACTACGCTCAAGCACCCGCCACAGCAGCCACTGGTTGCAGGCGTCGCCCGTGGCCCCGGCAGCAACGATCAGGCCATTGCGGCTGACATACCCCCATGTCTGTTTCCACCACACGTCGCTCCAGTATTCCGGCTGGCCCTCGGCAGACAGGACCAACGGCCAGTAGGGAGCCGTGTCGCGTAGCAGTTTCACGACGACCGGGTCCCTGGTCAGCGTGGCGTAGCGACCGAGGACGGTCAGGTTGAGAGAATGGTAGACAGGCGCCTCGTTGGTGATGCCGATGTACCGGATGCCCCCGTCCGGGAGCAGGTTCGAAGCGATCTTGCGCGCCATGTCCGCCGCCAGTTCCTGGTCTGCCGGGCGGTCGTAGAGCTGCGCCGAGAGGGCCGCGACGATGACCAGGTAGGCGTCTTGATTGGCATACTCCCCACCTGCCTTGCCGCCCCAATCCCAGGCTAGCTCGAAACGATAGGCGGCTCTCTGCAACTCGATGGCTCGATCGAGAGGGTCTCGCCAGCGAGGCCAGCCGGTTTCCCCTTCGGGGCGCATCCGGGCGAAGCGCACGGCATCAAGCAACGGCCCAAGCACGAAGCGGTTCACATTGGGGTCTCCCGTCGGCGGGTTCTTCTTCCACCACCACCCCTCGGCGCTGCACTCCGCCACCAACCAGTCAATCCCGGCGATGAGGTGCTGCACCAAGTCCTTGCGCCCAACCAACGGCGAAGCCGGATCGCAGGCCGCCCAAGCAAGAGCCGCCAGCTCCTGCGCCACCGTGCGATACTGCCAGGCCGAGGTGATCTTCTCGGGCGGCTTGAACGGCGCAACCTTCGATTCGTAGGCCCGAGCTAGCAACTGCGCGAGGGGATTGCCCTGCCCCGCAAGCTGCTCCCAGATACCCCGGTTGACCTCGATGCTGCTGGTGATCGCCAGCGTCCCCCCCGGCTTTGGGAGGAGAGCTACGCCATCGACCCACCAGACCATCTCGCGGGGCAGCTCCGGTTGCCCGTAGCCCTGCATCCGGAAACTGAGGCGGCGCATGTCCGCGAGCTTGGCACCACGCACCGAACCGAAACGCTCAATGGGAACGGTCAACTGCTTCCAGCCCGTCCAGTCCAGTGGCACCGTGCTGTTGAAATACCCGCCACTCCCGGTCAGGAGCACGTTCAGCTTGTACGCCTTCGGTCCATCGATCCAGAGCCAGAACCGCACGGCGGCCACGTCCTCGAAATGGGGGAGCAGAACCGGCGAGTTTGGCCCCGGACGGGCGGCAACGGGCCAGTGCAGCGCACACGTCTCTTTGCCGTCGCGCTTTGGTCCTTCGTCCGGACGCAGGATGACCGACCACGGTTCGCTGAGGGGGGTGATCTTGTCCGCCACCACCCATGATTCCGCGTCCTGTGCGATGGTTTTCTCCAGACAGCCAACCGCTGCCAAGATCAGCAGGGAAGCGAAGCAGGTTCTGTACATGCGACAGTCCTTGAACATAATGGGGCTCAGAGCTGGATCGGCGCGCCTACTTCGGCAGACCGCAGCGCGGCATCCTGGATACGCACGTAGCGCAGCCCGTCGCGCTCGTCCGGCGACAGCTTGGTGCCGTTCTCGATGCCATCGATGAGCGCGTGGTAGTGTTCCCAACGGTCGCCCTGCGTCCGCACCCCGTCGGTGGCACTGCGACTGGACTGGAATTCGCCTTTCCCGTCCTTCGTGTGCCATTCGAGGCCGAACCACTTGTGTCGGATCAGGCCACGCTCACAGATGATCTCGAACGACTGGCTGGAGCCGCAGTTCCAGTCGGGGTCTATCACCCAGTGACAGTCGAACTGAAGGAACGGGCCACCGCGGAAGTTGATCAGCATGGCAGTCACGTCGTCTTGCTCGA
>JABGQJ010000405.1 GCA_018648945.1 Victivallales bacterium | reverse complement strand
GGGCTTGGGAGAGGCCCAAAGGCACCGTCGGGCTGGGGCCCTCCTCGGGATATGCCGCCGCCCTGGCGGGGGCTCGGTTCCCCCTTCCTATCCACCACGGGTTTGCACCCGTGGCTACTATATACCGCCCCCTGCGGAGGCTCCGGAGCTTCCCTCCCGAGTCTCAGTTCCCTGCCCCAGATTTGCCGCAAACGTGTAGCAATGGGGTGTACGAAGCGGAGCTAGGAGTTCGCGAGGGGCAACTCAAGCCACATGGCAACACCCCCATCCGGTACGTTCTCCGCCCATATTCTACCGCCGTGGGCCTCCATGATGGACCGACAGATGGCCAACCCCATGCCCATGCCTTCGGGCTTGGTGGAGTAGAACGGCTCAAATACCCGGTCGAGCGCCTCCGGCGCGATGCCCGGGCCATGGTCGCGGACCCACACGCACACGTTGCCCTGCTCGCCCACCTGAGCATGGATAGCCAGCGCCCTGTCCTCGGCTGGCATCTGCGCCATGGCCTGTTCGCCGTTGACACAGAAATTGACCAGGACCTGCTGGAGCTGGACAGCGTCCCCCAGCACGATCAGCGCTTCGCTCGCCACGTCCACGGTTACAGACACGCCCTGGATCATGGTTTCGTTGCGGATGATCTCGACGGTGTCCCGAATCAGCCCCCCCATATCCACGGCTGCCAGCTCATGCTGCCCTTTGGTCAGGAACGCACGCAGGCGCCGGATCACCTCGCCTGCGCGCTTGTCATCGGCGATGATGTCGTCGACGATCTCGGCCAGCACCTCCAGGTCCGGCTCGTCGCGGCCCAGGTACATGCGGGCTGCTTGCGCGTTGCTGAGTATCCCCGTCAGTGGCTGGTTGAGTTCGTGTGCCAGGGACGCGGCAAGCTCACCCATCGTGGTCAGCCGGGCCATGTGAGCGAGGGTGTCGCGATGCTTGTTCGCCTCGTCCTCCGCCTGCTTGCGAAGCGTAATGTCACGGTTGCTCGCACGAAGCCCCAGGAATTCCCCGGCGGGGCCAGTCACTCGGATACACGCATGCTCGAGCCAACGGATCTCCCCGCTTCTCGTCCTGATCCGGAATTCGACCCGCTCGTGGTGGCCCTGCCGGACCTCCTCCCGGTGCTCCCACCAGACCTCGAGATCCTCCTCAGCGAGGATCCTCGCGATCAAAGACGGATCGCTGATGAATTCATCGGACGAATACCCCGTGATGCGCTCGCAGGAAGGCGAGACATAGAGGAAAGCACCATCCGGTGCTTCCCAGGATTCCCAGTCGTAGGTGAACTCGGCCACGGTGCGGTACTTCGTTTCGGTCTCGCGCAGTTGGTCCTGGACAGCTCTGAGTTCCGTGATGTCGGAGAGCATGGCAAGGGTTGCAGGACGCCCCTCCCAGTCGATCCGCACCGAGTTCACGATGACCCATCTCTCGCTGCCGCTTTTCGTGACCACCCGAATGGTATAGGAGGAGGATGGCTTCTCACCAGAGAGACGCTTCCCGTACTCCTCCCGAGCTTTGCTTCGGTCGTCTGGATGGATGAACTCCACGAACCGCTTGGAGTGAAATTCATCCTCCGAGTAGCCCATGATAGCCAGCGCCTGTGCGTTGCAGTACTTCACCTTCTCGTCTTGTGCGACATAGATGGACTCGCTGGCATTCTCCACCACCGTGCGGTACTTCTCCTCGGCATTTCGCAGACGTTCCCGAGCGGCTTCGCCGGCCGTGATGTCTCGTGATGTGCCCCACACTCTGGGCACGTGGCCATCCTCGATCCCTCCGACCACGTTGTTGATGAAAACTTGCATCTCCCCATCGCCGTAACACTCACGGGATATGAAATTGGTCAAGCTGTAGTTGCAGCGCACGATCTCCCTGAGAATCGCCGTGTTCTCAGGCTCCGTCTGGGGGAGGAATTCGCTCACCATCATGCCGATCATCTCCTCCCCGTTCTCGTGCCCTGTCTGGCGTGCCCATGCGTCATTCGCCTCCGCTATTCGCGCGAACCGGTAGATATGCTCGATCTGCTCGTCTTCGGCAAGATCGAGCGGAATCGGCGGCGCCATCTCGATACACCAAATGGCCTCAACACTGTTCCGCATGAGCGCGCGAAACCTCTTCTCACTTGTGCGCAGGTCCAGGTCCATCTCTCTCCGTTCCGTACAGTCCCGCGTAATCTCCGCCAGGCCAGTAACCCTGTCCCCGTCCCGAATGGGTGACCATGACATCTCGAGGTAGAGCGTCTTGCCGTCCGGGCAGGCGTAGGTGCACCCCCCCTTCTGGGCCTCGCCGGCAAGGGCGCGTTTCTGCAACTCCCGCTGCGCCTCGTACTGGGGAAGGACCTCCGGATCGAGGTAATCCTCGGCCCGCATGCCGACCTCGGCATCGACTCCGCAGTTCAGCTTGATGGCTTTGGCGAAAACACCATTCCAGACGACGAGCCGCCGCTCGCGGTCGCGGATGCAGATGGCGTCCTCGGAGCTGTTGATGAAGGCCATCAGCTTCGCTTCGCTTCTGCCGAGGGCCAGCTCAGCCCTCTGTCGCCTTCTGCGGTTCACCAACAGGTAGACGGTCAGCGCTGCCTGAGCAAGCGCTAGAATTGTGATGACGACGGCCTGCCAGTGGTGTGCCACGTCCTGGGAGGGGTCCGGCCCGGCAGCGGACGCGAGGGAGGGCACGAGGAAGAGCAATGCCGCCACACCGACGATCGCCCTGGCGGTCGCCCATGTCCTCCTTCGTTGGCTCCCAGCGCTGTCCATCGGCAGATACCCCGGTTAGTTGCTGATCCTGATCCCCATACCATGCCACGCATCCCGAACACATCCAGAGGAGTCCCGGGGACGCATGTCAGTTCGGTACGTGTGTGGCCACTGCCCACATGGGAGCATCGATTGGAGCGCCTGGGGACACATACCATACTGGTGCCCCCTCCCAAGAGCCAACAGGGAGCAACCCCTCCTGGCGAACCCCGTGGAGCGGTCGCGGCCTCGCGACCACGGCGCCATGCGCCGGGGCCGTCTCGCCAGCCAGAACCGTTCCGGGGTGTCTGCGAAGGCGCGGTCGTGTTGGCGATGCATCCCGAAGATGGTCGCGAGGCCGCGACCGCTCCAGGGCTGGCACCCGTCAAGGTCGGCGTTCTGACACAACAGGCTGAGATGCAGTGCAATCCGGGTTCGCGGTAGATGCGCGTGAACGATCCAGGCTAGGCACAAGGGCCTATGGTGCAGGGCGATCACTCGCCCTACTTTACGGAAAACTAGGGTGGCCGGAAGCCCTCCGACCGCTCGCCCGTATCGAACGCAACGGCTCGCCTATCAAGACGAAGACAGTTGCGTCACCCGTTACCGGACGCGTACAGGAGACAGAATGATGAGAATGATAGCACTGACCGCAGTGGTATGCTCAATGGCGTGGCTCGTGCCCGCCGCCGAGCCTGAGGTAGTCGAATTGACCTGGCCCCGCCTCTTCAAGGACGGTGGCAGCGAAGTCGTCGTGTACCAGCCGCAGATCGACGCCTGGAAAGACTACGCGCAGCTGACCGCCGTCGCGGCTGTTGCGGTAACCCCGCAGGGCGCGAAGGAACCGGTATATGGTGCCGCCACAGTAACTGCGGCTACCAAGACCGACTTCGATACGCGCACCGTGCTCTTCAAGGAATGGGCCGTCACCAAGATCCGCTTCCCAAACGTATCGGCAAGGGATGCCGAGGACCACGAGAGGACCGTTCGCAGGGCGCTGAAGCCCGCGCGCCAGCAGCTGCTGGTCTCCCTGGACAGAATCATCGCCGGACTCGAACGCTCCGAGCAACAGCAGCGACCAACAGAGGTCAACCTCGAGCCGCCCCCGATCTTCCGGAGCACGGAGCCGGCCATCCTGGTCATCTTCCTGGGCGAGCCAAAGTTCCAAGCCGTCAAGGGCACCAAGCTCCTCTACGCCGTCAACACGAATTGGGACGTGTTCCTCGAAGTCGGCACCCCGAACATCTACCTGCTCAATGGCGATGGGTGGCTCACTACGAGCGACCTCAAGTCTGGGCAATGGAAGGCCGCGACACAGCTGCCCGCCGACCTGCGGAAGCTTCCCGATGACGCCAACTGGGAAGCCGTCCGGGCCAACCTCCCTGGCAAGCCAGTCAAGGCCGTGCCGAAAGTCTTCGTCGCCAAGCGCCCCTCCGAGCTGATCGTGACCGATGGTGCCGCCTCCTACAGTCCAGTTGGCACCACCCCCCTGCTCTACGTTGCCAACAGCGAGAGTGACATCTTCCTGCATACACGCCAGGGGAACCACTACTTCCTGACTGCGGGTCGTTGGTTTCGGGCGCAGTCTCTGGATGGTCCCTGGACCGCAGCCACCAGCGACCTGCCCCCGGAGTTTGCCCTGATCCCCGAGGACCACCCCCGAGCCTACGTCCTGTCCTCCGTTCCCGGCACCCCCGACGCCGAGGCTGCCGTACTCCTCGCCTCCATCCCCCGGAAAGCCACGGTGAAGCGGAGCGAGGTAAAGGTCACGGTTGTCTACGAGGGCAAGCCGCAGTTCGTGAAGATCGACGGGACCACCGTCTACTACGCGGCAAACACTCCCAACAGTGTCCTGAAGGTTGGCAAGGACTACTACTGCTGCCACCAAGGCATCTGGTTCGTCGCCAAGTCCCCCGCCGGGCCGTGGGCTGTCGCCAGCAGTGTCCCCAAGGTCATCTACACCATCCCGGCCAGCCACCCCAAACACAATCTCACCTACGTATACGTCTACGACTCCACGCCCGATACGGTGATCGTGGGGTACACCTCCGGCTACTCGGGGAGCTACGTCGCCGCCTCGGGTCTCCTCATGTTCGGTCTCGGCTACTGGCTCGGCAACGACGACCATCATCATCACTACAGTCACTACCATCACCACTCCCACTACTACTCCTATGGCTCTGCCGCCCGGTACGACTACCACCACGGCGGCTACGTCCGGAGTGCCCATGTCTACGGGCCCTATGGCGGCGCCGGACGAGGCGCGGCCTACAACCCACGCACCGGCACCTACTCGCGCGGTGCCTACCGCTATGGACCCCGTGGCAGCGCCGGAGCCAGGCAAGCCTACAATCCCTACACGGGGCGTTACGCCGCCCAAGCTCGCGCCAACACCCCCTACGGCTCCTGGGGGCGGACCGCCGTCAGCAACGGCAATGACTGGGCGCGTGCCGGACACCGTTCCCAGGGAGGCAGGACAGTTGCTGGCTTCGAGACCTCCGGCGGTGCCAAGGGCATTGCCGGGAAGAACAAGTGGACCGGGAAATCCGGTGCCGTCGTCAAGAACAAGCACGGGGATGTCTACGTCGGCAAGAACGGGAATATCTACAAGCGGTCGGACAACGGCTGGCAGAGCCGCCAAGGAAACAGCTGGAAGTCGGTGCCGACACGCACGCCCACGCGCACGCCCACCAAGACAGGGACCATACGAACGCCAACGCGCACGAGTAGCAGGAGCAGCCTGCCGCAGTTGAACCGCGCCGCCAGGAGCCGAAAAACGGGAAACCGTCTCTCCGGCGTCTCGCAATCGGGACGGTCCAGGTCAAGCAGCAGATCGAGCTCCACCCGCTCACGCTCACGCTCCAGCGGCTCGCGATCCAGCGGGCGCTCTGGCGGCGGTCGGCGACGATAGGCGGCTGCCTTAGAGTCCCGATGAACGCCTGCAAGACCGCCACCCCATTCCGGGTGAACCCTTGCCCGGACTGAGGCCGGGACGGGGAGGTGGGATTATGGGGCCAGCGCCTAGGGGATGCTAGGCCGAAAGGCCTATACCAAAGACCACCCACCAGGTGTAGTTTCCCCTCGCCGTACCAGCCGCCATTGCCCCCCCCGTCTCCGGCACACTCCGCCAGGACCTGGAAGCCCAGCGATTCTGGATTGGTCAAATACCCAAAGCTAGGAAAACAATGAGAACACTACTCTTGCTCACCGTTTGTGTGCTGGCGGTAACTGGATGCCAAACACAGCGGGGCTCAAGTCACTACCAAGAGCTGGCGGATGTCCCGTTTCCTGGCAACCAGCCGGCGCAGGAATCTGCGGATGCCCTCCACGATGAGCTTGTCTTCCAGCGGGCCGTGCAGTCCTACCTCTGGGCCTTGCCAGCCATGAACATGTACGCCATGCGCGAGGGTCAGCGGAAAGCGTTTGACGACGACTCGAATACCCTCATCATCGCGAAGGACCGTATTGACTACAACTTGGAATACACCACCGGCAATCCGGACGTGATCTATGCCTTTGCCTGGCTGGACCTGAAGAAGGATGGGCCGATGGTTCTGGACATGCCGCCTAAGTTGCAGGGACTTCTGGACGACATGTGGCATCGACCGATTACAGACATCGGTGCGGCGGGGCCGGACCGCAACAAGGGCGGCAAATATCTCGTTGTCCCGGCCGACTACCAGGGCAAGATCCCCGACGGCCACTATGTGGTGAAGTCACGGACCCATGGCGTGTTCATCTTTCTGCGGGCCTTCCTCGCGGATGGCAAGACCGACAAGGGCGTGGCCCTGCTGGAGCAATCAAAGATCTACCCGCTCTCCAAAGCAGGCAACCCACCGAAGATGAGATTCCCCAATCTCTCCGGGGTTCTCGTACCAGGTGACTTCCCAAGAGACTTCGAGTACTTCCAGCGACTGGCCGACTTCGTCAACTATGAAACGGTGGACCGGGAGCATTTCTCCATGCGCGGCCTACTGGCGGGCATCGGCATTGTGAAAGGCCAGCCGTTCAAACCGGACGCCAGGATGAAGGCGCTTCTAGAGAACGCCGGCAAGGTCGGGTTCAAAATGGCAGCAACCCTCAGCTACGATTTCAGGCCCAAGCCAATGATCTATGCCGACCGGAACTGGGAGCAGATCTTCATTGGGGGCAGTGCAGTGTTCGAAAAGGACACCTACCACAACCAAGACGCTTCCATTGCCTTCTTCCACAAGTGCTATTCGACGAGCAAGGCGATGGTCCTCGCCATGCCTGGCAAGGGCTCTCAGTATCTGCTTGGCTCACGCGATGCAAACGGCGATCTCCTCACGGG
>JABGQJ010000404.1 GCA_018648945.1 Victivallales bacterium | reverse complement strand
AGTACTACTCCCCAAGGCAGGTCGCTCGCGTCGTCGACATCAGAGCCAAGGTCCTCGACATGTGGGAGCAGGAGGTCGGGAGAGGCGAGTGGCACCTCGACAGCCAGGGCAAGCGCTTCGCCATGCTTGAGATTCCGGTGACGACGGCTGTCAACGGCGTCTACCGCATCGAACTGGAGTACCTGGGCAAGGCCATACGCACCAGGGAACTGGTCTTCACAGTGATTCCGCAGATAGAGGAAACCGGCTACCGGCCCGACTCGATCTTCGGGGCCTCCCTCGGCTGGGGGGACTTCATCTGGACCCTGGCCCAGAGAATCGGCCTCAAATTCACCCGCAGTCACTGTGGTCAGGGCGATACCCGAGCCGGCAAGATCCTACCCATCAAGGGCACCCCCCAATGGCCGATGACCGACCAGGGCCTGGCGATGAGGAAGACGTACCGCATGGCGGCCCTCTCCTCGCTGGCCGAGATGGGGAGTCCCTACCTCATCGACCTCTGGAAGCAGGGCGATTTCGCCAAGTACAAGGAGGCCTTCGTCAACGAGTACGTCGTCCCGACCGTGACCCGCTACAAGGGCCAGGTCGAGGCGTGGGAGATCACCAACGAGCCCTACGGACAGTACAATCTCTGTCCGGAAAAGTGGGTCGAACTGCTGAAGGCCTGCCACGCGAAGATCAAGGAGATCGATCCCGAGGCAAAGGTGGTCGGGACCTGCGGCCCGCCGGGTAGCATGGGCTACGACTGGTATCACCGGACCTTCGAACTCGGTTCGCTCGACTACCAGGATGCCGTGTCCTGCCATCTTTACATGTTCGGCCCGATGCTCGGCGGCGGGCAGGCGATGAGATGCCGGGAGTACATGCTCGAGATCCGCCGGGCCATGCGGAAGCACGGCAAGGAACTGCCGCTGATCAACTCGGAAACGACGGTCACGTCGCTGCCGACTCTCTACCGCCATCCCTCCCATCAACGCTACATCAGGATGCCCAAGGGGGCCGAGCCGGTGGATCCTGTCATTGCCGCCCAGTTCTACTTCAAGATGCTGACCGTCCACCTGGCGGAGAGAGTTCCCTACTCGTTCCATGTCTTCCACGGTGGGATTGAGTACGATTCCCACACCGGCGAATACGATGAGACGCCGTTCTCCTATCTCGTGGCCCAGGCAACCCTTGCCAAACACTTCGAGATGGCCGAGTACGTCGGCGACGTCAACTGGGCCCCGGATATCTACGCCGGCCTCTTCCGGAACGGCACGCAACTCATCCTGGTCCCCTGGGGACCGAAGTTCCTGCGCAACGAATGGGCCGATGTCTCGATCCCTCTCCCCGCCGCCCAGTTCAAGGCGCGGGACATCTTCGACAACCCCTTGCCCGTCGCCGGCGGCGACGCACAGACCAGACTCAGCGTCACCTGGGAGGGGTTCTACCTGATCACCGACCAACTGAGCACCGAGGAGCTCAGAACCGCGTTGGAGGCCAGCAAGATCGAGATCCATCGCGACGCTGCCGCTGGCAAAGTGGCCAAGGGCCAGTTCCAGGGCAAGGGCGCTGGTCCAGTTGGGCGCGGTGATTGGAGCGGCTTCATGGCCGTCGATCTCGCCCAGGTGGTCAACAGGAGCTTCGAGGACGATAAACCTGCCGACGGCAAAGGCGGCTGGACCGACGAAGGGCGCAACGACATGCGCCATCTTCCGCCCGGCGAATGGCTCGCCAACGGCGTCCCCTTCAAGGTCATCGACGCGGCCAGGAACGGCGGCAAGGGATGCCTCATTCTCAGTGGCGGCATGCACGAGTCGTCGAAGGCCCTTCCCGCCAAAGCCAGCATCGCCGTCGGCGGCAAACGACTGCAGAAACTGCATTTTCTGCACACCACCACCTGGGGGAACGGCAGGGGAATAGGCTTCAAGTATGTGCTCACCTACAGCGATGGGTTCGTGGAAGAGATCCCTGTCGTGCTCAGGGAGAGTATCCGTGACTGGTGGTCGGCGGATGACCTGCCAAAGGGGAAGGTCGCCTGGATCGGCCCCAATGAGGTCCGGGAGAAGGTCCGAGTCTACCAGCTCGAGCACCAGATCACCCATCCCAAGGGTGCCCAGGCCGTACTCGACACCATCGAGGTCGTCTCCGAGAAGGTCCAGGCGATCCCGGTGGTCATCGCCATCACCGGCGTCCTCGCGAACTGACAACCGCGGGTCACCGCAAGGCGACTACTCCGCAGCCCCAAAGTGTTCGGCGAAGAGTGCCTTTGCCTTCTCAAGTCCCTCGGGGGTCATGCTCACGGACTTCGCCTTGCTCTTGGGATCGTGGATGAACCCCTTCTCGTGAAGCCGATCCATGGCGTCCCAGTCAAAGCCCTTCCAGGCTCTCGGACCACAGGAGTCGTGCCATACGACCAGCCACATCAGAGCGAGGGTCATCTCATCGACTTTGTTTTTGTCATACTCCATGTCCAACTCCTGCAGGTTGCGGAACGGCTGGCAGCATGGATGCCCACGGGGGCCGTGCCAGCTAGTCCCTGGGTTTGGGGGGCGAGGCGTCCACACGAATGAGTAGCTCGACCTTCTCCACGATGCCTTCCCCAGTTGCGCATACTCGGTTCTCCCCAACCAGCAGAGAAGCGGGATCGGCGGTGCCGGCAAGGAGAACTAGATCACGCTCGGGATTGGGTCGGGAGTAGAAGCTCCAGGCGCCGGCGGAGGGTTGCGGATGGTCGCCGTAGACCTGCGGGTCCGACCACTGGTCGTCGAGAACCGTAAGCGAGACCACCTGCCCATTGATCGAGACGCAGGGCAGCAGGGCCGGATCGGCTTTGCGCAGGACGACGCGCAACTCGGCACTGGCACCACGCGGGCCGTCATGGACGAAGAGAGGGAGAGGAAGTGGAACCGCAGTCAGCGTGGCGGGCAACGGACGCTCCTCATTGCGGTAGATGGCGTTCCCCGCCCAGGGGTAGCCACCGCGCCGTTCGACCGCGTACGTGCAATCCCCCCGCAACGTGGCCAACTCGCCCGCTTCGGCGGCGATGGCCGAGTGCTGAGGGCACTTCATCATCTCGGGCAGGCCCAGCTCGTCATAGAGTTCCGGCGGGGCGCAGGCCCAATTGAACAGGGAGATGGTATCGACGCCCTGTTGCCGGAAGTTGCGGAATGTGCCCCGCAGGTACTCGACTGGTGGGAAGTAGTAGCCGTCGTTGGTGTGATGTCCGTCAAAGGACACGCAGATGCCGACCGGTGCGGGGGTGTCGAGCTCTCGGAACGCTGCCACGTCCACGGTGGTGGTGCGGCCACCCAGGTTGGCGATATCCAGAAGCCCTTCGCGCAGCCAGGCATCCACTTCCAGACCATCGCTGTGGTTCGCCTCGATGGTCTCGCCGATGCGGGCGGCGAGCAGACGCGGGTGTCCCGTTTCGGTCTCGACCTCGAGCGCCATCCGCCGGACCATGCGCACGAAGGCCGTGGCGTGTTCGCGGAATTCCCACTCCTGGCCAGGCGGCAGGCAGGGCGTGTGCCGGGTGAAGTCGAGCTGGATGCCATCCAGCGGGTAGCGGGTCAGCAGCTCGCGCAGAATCGCCACCTTGCGTTCGCGCACTTCGGCGCTGGCCAGATTCCACAGTCCCTGGGGCCACCAGCAGGCGTTCACCCACTCCGGATGGGCAGCCTTGAGCGGGTTCTGTCGTCGGGGATCGCCGTGGGGCATGGTCTCCCCCGGAACGAAGGGCTGCGGGAAATCCACCGGGCAGACCCGATTGCTCCAGAAGGCTTCCAGGCCGCGCTCGTGGCAGCCCTTGACCAGCTCCCCGACCCAGTCGATCCCCTGACTGCGCCAGACATCGAGACCAGCCAGACGCAAGGGCGGCAGAATCTCGCTCGGATGGATCGCATAGGTATCCTCGGCCAGGCCGATATCCCACCAGATGCCATCGATCTGGCAACCGGGGGCGTCGCAGTGCCGGAAACGGAAGTCCAGCCATTGGTCGATGGGGAGGCCGAACGCCTCCATGGGCATGTTCGCATCTTCCTGTAAGAGCAGGCGACGCTGGCGACCCACCGCTGCCAGATGGGTGGCCGAGAAGGTGATGCGGAGTGGCTCGAACGGATTGCAGTCCATGGCTATTCCTCTCTTGTCGAGCTGCGGAAATCCACGATCCTGTGGAAGGTGAAGTAGTTGGCGTCGTGGTGGTTCTTCGCGCCGCCGAAGCCGTCGTCGAAGGAGGTCCGGGAAACGGCGATGATGTCCCTGCCGTCGAACTGCCAGTCCACGTACTGGAAGCCGTGCCTGGTGGGATCGGGATGGGAAAGCACGCGGCGGCGGATGCGCCATGTCCGCAGGTCGCGGCTGCTGACCAGGACCAGGTTGTTGCGGACCAGCCCGGCGATCCGGCCTTGGCGGGTCGATTCGTCGATCCAGTTCACCAGCGACCAGTATTCCCCGCCCTCGGGATCGCGGCGGATGGTGAACTTCTTGGCCCCGCCCGGGAAGTCGATCAGCCCGGCCTTCTCGTCGAAGCTGCAGGTCTTGCCGTTGGCCCCAACCCGGATCACCGCCGCCTTGCCTCCCTCCCAGGAATCGACCCGCAGGATGTTCACGATATCCCCCTCCGGCGTGGCCACCGCGTTGCCCTCCAGCCAGCCCTTGAGTTCCCCGTCCAACCACTTGGGGTCGCTGGCGAGCGGCTCGGAAGAGGTCCAGGAAGCCGCGGCGAGCAGATCGGCATCCACCGGCGCGGACATCATGAAGGCGCGGAACTGATAGGGCCACTTGCCGCCCGCCTGGCGGTCTTCCATGGCCCGCCAGAGGCGTCCCCTGTGTTCCAGAACAGGTACGGGGGCGGAATGGTACGGGGGCTTGTCGGTCAGCAGCAAGCCACTCTTGGCATCCTTGGGCTCGGTCCAGGTGGTGCCCCCGTCCGCCGACCGCAGGATGCCCACGTGTCCCTTGTAGACGCCCATCACATAGAGGGCTTCGCGATGCATGAAGAGAGTCGAGAAGGACAGGTGGGGGACCTCGGCCAGTTGGCGCCAGGTCTTGCCGCCATCCCCTGAACCAAAGACACGGCTACGCCCGCGGTCCGAGCCGGGACCGAAGAAGGAATGGCTGGCCACATACCGGTTGGGGGCTAGTATGGCCACGGACGGACAGCCGATGTAGCTGCGGGTATGGGCGGCCCGGTAGTCGATGACCACGCCGGGGACAGGATCGTGTGGCGCAACCTTGCTCTTGACGACAGTGATCTGCGGCGCGACAAGCAGGCTCCCGGTCCAGGAGCCCTGGGGCAACACGAGCGTTTCGCCTGCCTTGGCCGACCGACGGAACACCCGCAGCCAAGGGCGTTTCTCCGCCGAATAGCGGAAGCCCCAGCCCTTCACCAACTCCCAGCCGGTCAGATCGCCGCCGAACCCCTGATGTACGGCGGTGGCCACGTACAGGTGACCATCCCTGAGCGGCGTCGCAGCCAGCAGGGGATGGGTGCCACCATCGACCCGGGTGAACCGCCAGCCCCGGAGTCTCGGCGTCACGTCCTGCCACACGTAGTCCCGGTTCAGGAAGGCTTTGGCGTTTTCCTTCAGTTCGCCGATCTCGAGACCGCTGCCGCTGACACTCACCGGTACGGGACCGGCCCACGCGAAAGCGGGGAGCAGAAGACTGAGCAACCAGCGGCGGATCATCGGTGATGTTCTCCTGTGGACTAGAGGGGACAGGGCCCTCCCCGCTCTGCGACTAGCCAACGTGCCCACGGCTCTGCGCGTAGAGGCCCCGGCAACGCCAGGCAAGGCCCGCAGCAAGGGCGGCACAGACGTAGGTTAGATGGAGAACGCGATGGATGCCAATCTGGTCGGCCACGACTCCCGAGGCCAGCAGGACCACAGATGCCGTCCCCCAGACACCGCCCACGATGATCGCCATGCGATGGCCCAGCCCAGGTCCCCCCGCGCGTTTGGCCAGGGAAACAAGCAGGGGATAGGAGCCGGCCACCGCAAATCCCAGGCCGGGAAGGAGCAGCACCGCCCACTTGTACTCCAGCAGGAAGATGTAGGCCGCCGTCAGCGGCACACTGGCGAAGAGCATGGGCACCACATAGCGAATCTCCCCTTTCCGGTGGGCGTGGAAGCCCATCAGCAGGGCGCCCACGGCTCCGCCCATACCGTAGGCGAAACTGGAGGCGCCGCCGAAGGATAGCTTGAAGTGGTATTCATCGACCAGACACGAGGGCAGGATGTTGACCACGAAGGCGGAACAGATCGCCAACGGCATGGCGATGGCAAAGAGCGGCCAAAAGGGGGGGCGTCCAGCCACCACCGATGGCGTCGACTCCGCCGGATGCTCCACCGCGACGCGCACGCCGGAGTTCGGCAGAATGACAAGCAGGAAAGCTGGTAGGGCCAGGAGCCAGACCAAGCTCCCCAACCCCCAGGAGCCCACCACCGAAGATGCCAGCCAGGCCCCGGCCGAGAACCCAAGGAAGCCGCCAATCATGAAGACACTGCTGGCCATGGACTGGGGAACCCGGTCCAGCGCGTGGACCGCACGGAGACCCTCGGGATGGCCACAGGCAACCCCCGTGCCGCTCACCAGAGCGATCAGCACCAGCATGACCACAGTCGCGGTGGAACCCAGGCCGACTGGCAGATGCCCGACCAGCAGGAACGTGCCCGCCAGGAGAAGGCTGACGTACATGAAGAACGGTCGGCGGTTGCCCTGGCGCAGGCCGCCGATCACCAACTGCATCAGATTGCAGGCCATGCCCATCGCGGTGATCACCACCATCCCTTGGGTGAGGGTGAGGGAGAAGTGATCCCGGATGGCAGGCAGGATCGGGCCGATAATGCCACCCAGAAAATCAACCGTGCCGTGGACCGAGGTCAGTAGAATGAGGTGAGCCCATTGACGGCGCATGGCTTGTTCACTCTCTGTGGATGGAGGGAAGACACAAAGGGCCATAGCTTCGCTCCGTTTCTCCATCCTACAAGGTGCCATGCGCATTGCTTCTGTGCAGTGGGGTCAAGGCCAACGTGCCCACAGGGCATTGCCCGCACCCGCTTCCGAACG
>JABGQJ010000403.1 GCA_018648945.1 Victivallales bacterium | reverse complement strand
CAGCCTTCTTGCCGTCAACAAAGACGATGGCGTAGGAGTTGATGTAATCCGCGGAGAGCGTGATGCGCTGCCCGGTCCATGCTCGGGGAATGACGATCTCGCGCTCGTACCACGCGGCGGCGATCTCCGCCATCTTCACGTCCTTCCATGTCGGGTGGAAGTGGACGGTCTGCGAGTCCTTCTGCATCCAGTTGCCGATGCCCGGCCACGATCCCGGGACCTTGAAGTAGCCCCAGCCGCCAGTGGGGACGGCAGTCGCACGACCATCGGCAGGCTGCCAACGCCAGAGACCATCGATGCAGACCCGCTCGCGCGTGGTGCTCGCCTCCCGCTGGGCCTTGCCCAGATCCCAGACAGCCCTTGTCCCGGCTGGCAGAATTCCCTCACCCTCTGCGGCAATGACCGGCTGGACCAAGCCAGCTGCCGCCAGTGCGACGGCCATCAAGCACAGTGATGCGTTGGTTCTCATGGCGCTCATTCCCGCTTGTGTGGCATGTGCTCAAGCCCTTCGGCCTGCCGCCGCCGTGAGGCGCAAAGGCGAGCCGCAACGAAGGGGCATGGGTAGGGAACTGCGTCCCGCCCCACGGGGAGGAAGGTAGCGTAGAAGAGTCGGGGGTGCAAAGGGTTGGGGGAGGGGATTCGGGGAGGGAACACCGAACGGTGGCCCCCGCCAAGGCCGGGCGTCCAACACCGAATGGCGACGGGAAATGGGCCGCCGTTGCGCGCGTATGCCAGGCGGGTAGGTTCGCCGGGCCCCGGTGAACGGGTCTTCGGGCGATGTTGCGCGGTCTGGGGTGTTTCCCTGTTGCCATCCCCGGGAACTCCCAGCGCATCGGGGCCCGGCGCAGGTACCTTGGCGCCGGGAGCGCCGGCTTCCAGCCGGCATCTTCTCCCGCTTCTGGTGGCGTGAGACGAACGAGGGGAGTGCACCGGGGCCCGGCGCACCTACCTGGGAACGGGAGTGGTGGCCGGAACCAGAGAGAGGGGGAGAGGCTATTCCGGCTGGTGGGTCACTCCCCAACCCAGGCGGCAAGTTGGTAGGGGGCCAGCGTGGCTGCCTGGCCTTCGGGTGTCTGTGTGAGGGGGGATGAGCCAGCGATGGGGGCCATCTTGGCGGGGGTCTTCAGGACCGCCCGCTGCTGTTGGGCGGAGGTATTCACCACGTAGAGGAAGAACTTGCCGTCCGTCCGGATGGTGCGGCCGACCAGGTCATGGCCAAGCCCGGGGAGCTCTTGCCACTTGCCTCGCGGGAGTTGCCGGAAGACCTGGGCAAAGCGCTCGACCCGCCTCTCATGGCCCACCGTGCCATTGGTGAAGCCACCGATGGCGAGGAGAGCGGGATCGAACATGGCCATCGCCTGCGCGTAGTATTCCATGAAGTGCTCATGGGCAGGCACGACCGCGCTTGCGCGCCACGCGATGCCGTGAAACCAGTCGCTCTCCAGCGGCTGGCGGCCGCCCACGTTGCTCTCGAAGTAGCGGTTGTAGAGGAACACGCCGGAATCCCGGGTCGTCCGGAACGCCCGCTGTTGCTCCGCGTTGAGGTCCATGCCGCGGATTGCGGCGATGTTCTCCGGGGTCGGTGGCGGACAGCCATAGCGTCCTCTGGTCGTGCCGAAGGTGAGGCGTTTCTTCTTGGCGGTAGGGCCGAGACGCTGCTGGATGACCAGGCCCGGGCACTTGGCAAGCAGCAAGGGGTCGATGCCGGCTTCGCGCGCTTGCTCCACAAGCGTCTTGCCTTCCTGCCACGCAAGCCGCTGTGGATCGACAATGGACATGGGCGGTTCGAGGAGGGTCACCACGAACTGGAGGTCTGGCCGCTTGGCCCGCAGGACTGCGGCGATTCTCCCGTAGTAGTCCGTCACGCGCCCGCACCGCCAGCGGATCCACTCTTCCTTGGCATTTGCCATGAGCCAGGCATGGCGTTTGGCGAAACGCTCCGGGTCGCGCGGGGCTGCAGGCACGGTGAGGGCGGTGTCTTTCTGGAACTCGCCTACCGTCCAGTCGTCGTAGCTCACGTCCAGGCTGCCGGGCTGGAGCAGCTGGGCCAGGGTCAGGTGAAAACCGAGCCCCGCAAAGGCCGGTGAAGCCCCGTAGCGATCGGCCAGTTCCTGCACCAGAGCCAGCACGCGCTCCTGCACCTTTGGGTGGAGGCCGTTGAACATGGACGTGCGATGGTGCCACGTCTTGATCGCGGCTTCGTTCTCTTTGGACACGGTATTGAAGGTCGGCTCCCCGGCCCGGATCCTCGCGTTGTCCGCATTCATCTCGCGCATGAGCGATGGCAGTTGATGGACGTTGAAGAGACCGTAGAACTTGAAGTCGCGCTCCTCGAACCGCTTCAGCAGGATATCGACCCAGCCTGCGGTGGGCAGATGGAAGCCGCCTTTGCCGCCACGGGCTCCGACGAGGGAGTTGTAGATCGGGCCCTCGTACCAGACGACCGGGTGCATGAGCAGGTTCTGGCCGGTGTAGTCGAAGTAGTCGCACAGGTTGCGGGCCACCCGGTCGAAGTCCAGTAGCTCCGGTGCGTTTCCACCGAAGCAGCGGGACAGGGGTTGTGCATCCTCCCAGTAGTGGCCGATCAGGCGTCGGTTCGGTGTCTGGCTTGCGGGTCGCGCAGGAAGGCGCCCTTCGACCTCGAACACGTCAATCGTCGCGGCGGCGGCGGGTTGGCCGTCGAGCCAGGACGTGAACACGAGGGCTTGGTCCGCGTGCCGAGCCCACATGACGAACTCGAAGGTCCGCATGCGCCCCGAGAGGGGGAAGTCGTCACCGGTGAAGTAGCCGGTGTGCGCGTTGTAGCGGTCTGCCTCCACCGGCGACCAGGACGCGATCTCGCAGGTGCGCGGCTTGTCGTCGGGATAGGTCACGTGCACCAGGTGCAAACCGGGGCGACGCAGCGGCAGCCGGGCCACGAAGCGCGAGTGCTTCCGGGGGCCTGCTTCGCGATACGTGCCCATGCCCGACCGGACGACGCGACTCGTGCCGTCGTCGCAGAACGCGTCCGCACCGAGCGCATGGGTGAGATCCACGTGCAACACCTTTCTCAGGGCGGCTTCGCCAACTTCCTGGCGGGCCGCCGGGCTCAGCATGCAGACCGGGGCTTCGAGGAGTTGCCGGCCTAGCGACGAAACCACCAGATTGTAGGCACCCGGTGAGGTGGGGCGGAACGGCACGCGGATGGTGTGCGTCTGGCGTGGTCCCAGGTTCAGCTCGTGGACTGCTTCGCCATGCCGCTTCCCGTCGCCATCCACGACCGCGACGGAGAGCCTTCCCAGATAGGGCGTGCCTGCCCCGTTGAAGACAGCGAATTCATAGGGTGTCTCTTGGCCGAGCATGGCGACGCATCGGGTCGGGTAGAGGTAGAGATCCCTCTCCTTGGGCAACTGGCCGAGGATCTGGGACCCGTCTTCGCGCATGGTCCTGGCCACATCCTCTGGGGACAGGGCGCGGTTCCAGATCCGGACCTCATCAATGGTGCCGGCGAACGCTTCCTGCACGTGGTAGGCCACAGTCTCGCCGTCCTTGAAGATCCGCTTCTTCCCGCGCCTGACCACCGCGCCCCCGATCAGGAAGTGGCGACCGGCGCCGACCGTGCCGTGGGCTGGCTTGCTCGTGTCCAGCTCGCCATCGACATAGATCCGCCGTTCCTTGCCGTCGTAGACCCCGGCCACATGGTACCACCTGCCGACATCGAGCGTGGTCTTGCCCACAAGCCAGTTGCCGGCCCACTTGCCGTCGAGGCTTAGCTGGAACTCCATGCGGCGTTGCTTGCCCTGGCGCACGGCAAGGCGATAGGCATAGCCGTGGTTCACGATCATGCCTCGGCCCTCGGCTTCACCCAGCTTGATCCAAGCTGCGATGCTGACCTGGGTGTCGCAATCCAGTTCCGTGGTCTTCTCCACGGTCACGGCAGTCTGGCCGCTGCTGAAGTCCATGGCCTGCCCGTGCTTCCCAGGCCCCCAAGCGGGCGAGAGAACGCGGGCGCTGCCGGTGCTGCCGAAGATGTCCGCGCTGGTCCGGAGGGCGTTGGCTGCGCGGTTGCCCAGCCCCTCGTCGAACGGCCAGTAGCCGACCATGCCGACAGATGTGGGACCATCCACCGCCGAGCACATGGCGGGAAGCAACGCGATGAGGGCAAGCCGGATGATCCGCATGGTGGGGAAGCCGTCACGTGGGACGTGCATGCGTCCAGTCGAGATCATTTCTTGGCTGCGGGGTAGGTGATGTCCAGGGCGATGTCCCTCAGGAATGCCTTCCCGGCCTCAGGGACTGGCGTTCGGCTCAGCGCAAAGACGTTCTTCCCCTGCTTGGCGGCAGCGGGGGGCAGGGAGAACTTCAGGCGTTCGCCGGTTGACGTTCCGCCGGTCAGCGGGTGCCCGTTGCAGGTGACCGAGACCGATTCGTGGCACGCGGCTGGCTGGATCCAGAGCTCGGCGGTCGCCGTGGGCGTCCCACCGCGCAGATCATCGCCGATCGGGAAGTTGACAGTCAGTGGCTGCTCTTTGATCTCCAGGGGAAACATCGGGTTCAGAGGCAATTCATGGTAGAAGGTGTTGCCGTTGGTCATGTAGTTGGCTGGCGGCTGCCGCGTGCCGCGCCAGTGGAGGAAGTAGAGCTTGCTCGCCGTCTTGAGGTACTCGCGGTCGCCAATCTGCCAGAGAATGTGGTTGGCCGGCTTGAACATGTTGAACAGGTAGACGCCGTCGGCCCCGGCGTCGAACGCGCGGGCGGCGCGGCCGCGCCAGCTCCCAATCGACCGCCGCCTCGCGTCGACGGGGCACTGTTTCGTCGCGCTCACCCAAGGCCACCGCTCGTTCAAGGTGAACTCCCGTTTGGGCATGTTCGGGTCTACCACACCGACCGGATTGTCCAGCGATGGGTAGACTGGCACGCCATAGCGGTGGCCCAGCTCGACACTGTATTCCCACGGGTTCAGGCGGAAGTACGCCCCGGTGATCAGCATGTCGACGAGGCCATCGCGAAGCCACCCTTCCAGGTCGATGCCGATGTTCCGGCAGAACTCCACCGAGTCGGGGACGCGGGTTGCGAGGAGGATGGGCTTGCCTCGCTTCTTGCCGATGGCGTCGGTCATCTCCCGAATCCGCCCAATCAGGGCCGTCAGGAGCGCCCGCTCCTCGTCGCTGGCGACACCGCCGAAGGCATGGGATTTGAAGAGGACAGGATGCCGGAAGAAGTCCATTTCTACACCATCTACGTCGTAGTTGGTGCAGACCTCCTCGATGTAGCGGTATACCAACTCCCGCACGTCCGCATTGCCGAAATTGACCGCCGTCCACTGCCCGTATTTCGGCTTCTTCCCGCCCCCGATGAGATACTCTGGGTGATCGGCCTTCATCTTCGCGCGGAGCAGGGGGTTCTTGGCGTCATGGGTGTCGTTCATGCGCATTGACCAGAACACCTCGATCTTGTTCTTGCGGCAGAATTCGACCATCACCTGGAGCGAATCGGTGCCCTGGTCCAGGAGGTCCTTAAGCACCCCGTCCTGGTACCCCGCGCCTTCGCGAAGCAGCATGTTCTCGGCCACCTTTGTGCGATGGAGCATGGTCCCGAAGGCCCAGCCTGTGCAGTAGAAGATGGTATCCACCTGGGAGCCGACGAGGGCCGCCGTGCGCTGCTTGAGGAAGACGTCCAGCGCCGAGGTGTCACCGGCCGCCTTCTTGGCCAGGCCGTCCCCGCCGTCGTTGTTCAGGATAATCCGCCGCTTGCGGCGTGCGGCCTTCTGTCGGAGCGCAACGAACTTCGCATCTTCGGTGCTCATTGGTTCCCCTTTCCGGTTCTCGGCCGCTGGTGCGGCAATGCCGAGTACGGTGGCCAGGACGGCGATAGCTTGGATCTTGGTTCTGGGCACGGGATTTCGCTCCAGTGGATGGGGTAACCCTCTCCGGTTGCGGTATCCAGAAGGTAGCACTGTCCGGTTGGGGGCGCAACGGTTGGCGGTTGGTCTCCTGCGAGTGTCCCCGCCAGCTCGTCCGCTGGGTCTGGAGTTCTCGGCAAGACGGCCTACGTTGGCGGCGACCCCGAACACTCGTCGGCAGAAAGACACTCGGAGTGACCCATGGCAAAGATCGTCATCGTTGGTGCAGGCAGTGGATTTGGTGGCCGCCTTTCGGTGGACATCATGGCAAACCCCCAATTGCGCGAGGGCTCCATCTGGCTTTGCGACCTGAATCCTGGGCGCCTCCGCAAGGTCTACGAGTACGTGCAGCGTACCGTGGAGAAGTACGAATTGCCTACGCAGGTGTATGCGACGACCGACCGCTGCGAAGCCCTGCCGGATGCGGATTTCGTGGTGACCTCCATCGCCGTGGGCGGCGGGGCGTATTGGGGATTCCCGTTCAATGCCGAGATGTCCATCCCGCGTGAATACGGTGTGGATCAGTCGGTCGCCGACACGGTCAGCGTGGGGGCTGTCTTCCGGTTCCTGCGCACGGCTCCGGTGCATCTGCAGATCCTGCGTGATGTGGAGCGACTGGCCCCCAACGCCCTGGTGCTAAACCACACCAACCCAATGGCGATGCTGACCTGGGTGCACCACGCGGCCACGAATGTCCGCAATG
This sequence comes from Victivallales bacterium, assembly GCA_018648945.1. The sequence goes on along the minus strand of JABGQJ010000403.1, from coordinate 481 downwards.
TCGGGCTTTGCCATGGCGTGCAGGGGACCAACGGCGTGCTGGCACGTCGCCTTGGCATCCCCCCGAAGGAGATCCGGTATCTGTGCGCGGGGATCAACCACCTGGCTTGGTTCCTGGAATACACGCACGAGGGCCGCGACCTGTACCCGGAGATGCGGGCGCTGCTGGATGACCCGGAGAAGACCAAGGACGAGGAGGTACGGTTCGAGATCCTGCGCCACTTCGGCTACTTCCCGACCGAGAGCAACCGCCACGACTCGGAATACATGCCCTACTTCCGGCGGACCGAGGCCCTGCGGGAGCACTACAAGCTCGACAGCCGCGAACTCACCGACGAACCCCGCATCCGCGAGTGGCTGAAGGACACTGGGGCCGATGGCGAAGAGAGCCTGCCGGTCGGTGACATCAACCGTACCTCGAATGAGTTCACCATCCACATCATGGACGCGATTCTCAGCGATATCCCCTACCGCTTCAATGG
>JABGQJ010000402.1 GCA_018648945.1 Victivallales bacterium | reverse complement strand
CAGATCCAAGAGGAGACCAACGCCGCCATGTCGAACGCAAGACCGATCCGGCTTCGCCTCGCGGAAGGCCCGCAGACCGCCTGAAAAACGGACTGCAGAAAAGAGGGCGACCAACTTCACAGAGCCTCAAGCACAATCCACTGAGTTCTGGGGCCCGGGAAGTCTAGACCAGGCTAATCCAGCGGCGGCAACCCAAGGGCTTGGCGGGTGGTGCGGAAGTGGAGTTTGGCGACCTGCGCCAGGGCTTCCTCGCCGCCCTCCTGGCCGATCTCCTTGGCGCAGGCGACGACCTTGGCGCTCGCGCCTTTGGGGAGAGCCCGACCGGCATCCTTGCCAAGGAACTCCAGGCGGCGCACAAACTCGTGGCGAGCAAGGACCGAGGCGGCGGCCACGGCGATGTCGGATTCCGCCTTGGTGCGCTGCTCCAGCTTGATTGCGCGGCCACGCTCCTTGAGGGCGCGGATGACGGTCTCCTTGCGCCCGAACTGGTCGGAGATGGCTCTAGGGCATTCCGGGACGCGTTCGAGGAGGTTCTCCAGAGCTTGGGCATGCCCCCAGGCCAGGAGGCGGTTCACGTTGCCGATCTTGGCGTAGAGGCGGTTGTAGGCGGCGGGGCCGATCGCGATGACCTCGAACTGGCCGCGCAGCAGGGCACGTGTCTGGTCGGCCAGGTCGGCGATGCGTCGGTCGTTCTTGATGGCCTTGGAGTCGGTGACGCCGATTTCCAGAAGCTTGCGGGCCGTCTCCTCCTCCACGTAGGCGCAGGCGATGACGAGAGGGCCGAAGTAGTCCCCCTTGCCGCTCTCGTCGATGCCGGCGTGGGGCTGGAACATCTCGGGGTTCTCAGTCTCGGCCAGAATATGCTCGTAGCCATAGCGGGCCTCGCCGAGGATGTAGGGTTCGAGGATGAACTGCACCATGTCCGGCGTGCCTCTTCCCTGCACGGTGACTTTGCCGGAGCAGTAGGCCACGACATTGGTCTTGTCCTGCGTTGCTTTCCAGTGCGCGTAGGGCGCTTCGCCGAGGCTCCAGTTCCGATCATCGAGAGCGACGCGCAGTTGCTCGATCTGTTCCTCGGTCAACGTGCAGACATAGCTCTTTGGTTTGGGCATGGTTCGTCTCGTTCAGGCCAGGAAGCCAAAAGGGGCGGTGTGACCTCTCGGGCCAGCACCGCCCCTGCAGTTGATGATTGGGTTCTGCCGGCAGGTCAGCTACTCTCCAGCCTTTGTTGCCGCGGGCTTCTCAGCGGGCTTGTCAGCGGGCTTCTCAGCGGGCTTCTCAGCGGGCTTCTCAGCGGGTTTCTCAGCGGGTTTCTCAGCGGGCTTCTCAGCGGGCTTCTCAGCGGGTTTCTCAGCGGGCTTCTCAGCGGGCCCGGCCTCTTCCACCGGGGCAGGGGAGGCGGTCTCGTGGGCGTCGATGGCACGGGTTGCGCCATCGACGCGGGTCTGAGCGTAGTATGCCAGTGCAGGCTGCTTGGTGGAGTCGGTGACCTTCTTTGCCGCCTCGATGAACTCGCGTGCCTTGCCAGTGTCACCCAGCAGGCGCGCGCAGCGGGATTGGCCGAGGAGCGCATCGACCTGGGACGTGATCAGATCATGGGTCGCGGCTTTGATCGCCGCATCCTTGAACAGCTGTTGGGCCGCCTCAAGTTGCCCCCTGTCCACTGCTTCGCCAAGGCTGGCCTTGGCTTCAACGGCATGCGCTTGGCCGAGGGCAGCCTGCAGTTGGACGAGAGCGTCTTCGCTGCTGGCACAACGGGCAAAGCGTTCTTGAGCTTCCGTGTATTTGGCATCCTCGAACAGCTTCTGCGCAGCGGAGAGCTGCGCCTGGAAGGCAAGGGGAGTGCCCTCGTTGTCGGTGGCAACTCGGGTGAAATCCTCGACCGTGACTGCTGCGGCCAGTTGAGCTTGCCCCTCGGCCACCTTCCTCGCCCGGCTGGCCCGGTTCTGTTGCACGATCAGGAGAGCCACCAGCAAGCCGACCGCCACCCACACGCCGCGCTTGATCCATGTCTTGATGTTCGGTCCGAACATGTCCAGGAACAGCGAGAGCTCGCCCCCTGCTTTGCCGGCTTTCTTCTTCTCTTCCGTCGCGGTTCCGCTCTTCTTCTCGTTAGCCACGGTTGCACACTCCTAGTCTGGCGCGCTTGGCGCGTATGTTCAGCCTCGTTCCCTGGCCACCAGGTGGCAGATGACTCCAGGGGGAGAATCGTCTATTCGTCGTCGTTCTGATCGCCGAGCAAGCCCTTGAGCCGCTGGTTCGCTTCGCCCTGCTCGGCTTCCTTGACGGCCCGTTCACGCTCGCTCGCCTCGGCCTCAACCTGGGCTTTGTCTGGTTCCGCGGGCTTCGCGTCGGTTTCGCTAAGCTCCTGGAGGCGCCCCGTATCGATCACTGGCACCACTTCCTCGGGAAGCTCGGGCTCGGGTTCGGGCTTGGGTTCAGGCTGGCTGGCACCAAGAGCTGCCAGGACTTGGCTGGGACCGGCTGCCGGCTCGTCTTCATCGCCCTGCAAGTAGGCGGCAATGCGGCCACCAGACTGCACGCCCGCAGTCTCGACACTGGCCTCGCGCGCTTCCCGTACGACTTGGAGGAAGAAGTCCTCGAGATTCATCTTCGGCTGGTCGATGTCGATGGTCCCATCCCCCACGCGCTGACGGATCAGATCCTGGACGGCATCGAGGGTGGCGGCATCGAGGTTCGGGGCGGTGATGCGGGTCTTGTCGGAGACCGTGAGAATGTCCGCCAAGTCGCCGCTGGTGCGGACCTGGCCACCGTACAGGACGGCGACCTCGTCGCAGACATCCTGCACATCGGCCAGGAGGTGGCTGCAGAGAATGACGGTCTTGCCGCGATGGGCCAGCAGGCGGATCACGTCCTTTACTTCCCGACAGCCGATGGGATCGAGACCGCTGGTGGGTTCGTCAAGGATGACCAAGTCGGGGTCGTTGACGAGAGCCTGCGCCAAGCCGATGCGTCGGGCCATGCCCTTGGAGAACTCGCCGACGGGACGGTTGAAGGAGTTGGCCAGTCCGACCATCTCCAGCAGCTGTTCGATGCGGTTCTTGCGCTCGGCCTTGGAGAGGCCGAAGAGCGCCCCGAAGAAGTCCAGCGTCTCGCGGGCGGTGAGGTAGCGGTAGAGGTAGGTTTCCTCGGGCAGGTAGCCGATGCGGCGCTTAGTGTCCACGTCGCGCGGCGTGGCTCCGAAGACCTCCAACTTGCCACGGGTGGGGTAGAGAAGGCCAAGAATCATCTTGACGGTAGTGGACTTGCCCGACCCGTTTGGGCCAAGGAGGCCAAAGACCTGTCCTTGGCGGACCGTGAAGTCGATACCGTTGACGGCACGCGCTTTGGGGCGGCCCCAGAAGTCCCGGAAGACCTTGGACAGACCCACAGCTTCCACGACGGTGGTGCCCGTGGAGGGAACGGCGGTCGCGTCATCGACGAGGGCTGGTTTCTCGGGCATAGTGGGCAGCCTTATGCGTTCTCGTTTCTAGAGAGTGGTCGCGGTTCCTGCGTCTGGAGTTCCTCGCCGGCGCGGACCAGTCGGGCGCTGTTGAAGAGGATCATGAGCGATCCCACGCTGTGCAGCACCGCTGCTACGACGGGGTCAATATAGCCGAGCACGGAGAAATAGAGCCCCAGGATGATGAACCCAAGGCCGAGGGCCAGGTTCTGGTTCATCAGTATGCGGGTGCGGCGAGCGAGCGATATGAAGAAGGGGATGCGTCGCAGGTCGTTGTTCATCAGGGCCACCGAAGCGCTCTGCACCGCGACATCGCTGCCGATCGCGCCCATGGCGATGCCGATGTCGCCCGCAGCCAGAGCGGGTCCGTCGTTGACACCATCGCCGACGACGGCGACTAGATCGCCCTCCGCCTTGAGTTTCTCGACGAACGCCACCTTGTCCTGGGGGAGGCAGGCAGACTGAATGTCCGTGATCCCGATCTTGCCGCCGACCAGTTGGGCCACGCGGTCGATATCGCCGGTGACCATGCAACACTTGCTGACGCCGAGTCCGCGCAGTTGCGTGATCGCTTCCTTGGCGACGGTGCGGATGGCGTCCCGCAGGCCGATCCAGCCAAGGACCCGGTCATCGCGGGAGACAAAGACCACGCTCATACCGGCCGTATCGTCGGCGTTCAGTCCTTCGGTCATGCCACCGGTGTGCAGCCCGTATTCCTCCAGCCAAGTTTGGCGGCCGACACGGCAGATGCTGCCCGCGTAGGTGGCCTCAACGCCCTTGCCCGCCACTTCGGTGTAGCTCTGAGGATCTTCCCAGTCGATCCCGGCTTCCTTGGCCAACCGCTTCATGGCGGCGGCGGCAGGATGGTTGCTGTGGTACTCGGTCGAGGTGGCTACCTGGAGAAGCTCGGCCAGCTCGACACCTTCGGCGGGTTGCAGGCGCGCCACTTCGAGATTGCCCTCGGTGAGCGTGCCTGTCTTGTCGAAGACAACGGCCTTGATTCTGGCGGCTAGCTCGATGTGGGCCACGTCCTTGATCAGGATGCCCAGACGCGAGGCCGAGGCGATGGCGGCGATAATGGCCGAGGGCGTGGCCAGGACCAAGGCGCAGGGGCAAGACATGACCAGCACGGCGATCACTCGGTTCATGTCGCGGGTGAAGAAGAAGACCATGGCGGCGATCATCAGCACGGTCGGCGTGTAGTAGCCGACGTAGCGGTCGATCATCCGCATGACAGGCGTCTTGGAGTGCTCGGCGGCGACGATCAGGCTCTTCACTTTGCCGAGGGTGGTGTCGGTGCCGACCTGGGTGACCCGGATGTCCACCAAGCCGGTGAGGTTCTGGGTGCCGGCATAGACTTGGTCCCCTTCGGCCTTGTCCGCTGGCAGGGATTCACCGGTGATGGAGGCCTGGTTGATGGAGCTCTGCCCATTGATGACGATCCCGTCGGCGGGGAGGTTCTCCCCGGGGCGCACGCGGCAGGTGTCGCCGACCTGAAGATCGAGGACTTCCACCTCCACTTCCTTGCCATCGACCAGGCAGCGCGCCTGCTTTGGCGTCAGCCGGATCAGGGCCTCGATGGAGGCCTCCGCACCGATTGCGGTGCGGCGCTCGATGGCGATGGTCACGAGCATGAAGAAGGCGACCGCGCCAGCGGTGGCATAGTCGCCATCCGCAAACGCCGCGATCAGCGCCAGGGTGACCAGTTCGTTCATATAGACCTTGCCACGCAGCAGGTCCCGGATGGCGGAGATGAGGATCGGGGTACCAAGGATGATGGCGCCGACTGCGGCGCTGAGTTGGGCGGCCTCGGCATGAATGGTGCCACTGAAGAACTTCCGGGCCAGGAAGGAGTTGAGCACCAGGATGCCGCCCAACACCGCGAGCCCGATCCGCAATGCATCAAGCTTGCCCTTCTTGGCCTCCGCGCCGGTGCGGGAATCGAAGGTTTCGCTGAGATTCTCTGCTAGCATATAGGGATCCCGTGGTTCGAGCGGGTGGGATTACTTGCTGTCTGCCGGAGCGTCGGCCGTGCCGACACGTTCGGCCTGGGGGCCAAGACTGATGCGGATTTCCTGGTTGCCGTCGGTGCTGGCGTGGATCACGTACTTCGCCTTGACCTTCTGGAGCACGGCACCCATCTTCTGGGCGTAGAGGGCGGTGAGAATGGTGTCTGGGCTTTTGCGGAATTCCTCGAGCATGACCTCGAAGTACTTGCGGTCGGCGCGGATGGACTCCACCACGCGGGTGCTATAGGCGATGGCGTCCTCTTCGATCTCGCGGGCTCGGCCTTCGCCAACGCGCAGCTGGGTATCCTCGTAGGACCGAGCGTTACTCTCCAGTTCGGCACCGATCGTGACGGCTTGGAGAACCCGCTGGAAGGCGGCCTGGGTCGCCAACGGGGGTTGCGGCTTGAGCATGTTGACCTGGAGGATCTCGATGCCGAGCTCGAGCTTGTCAACCAACGCGATGAGGCGTTTCTTCACGTTTGCCTGCAAGGTCTCGGTGGACTGCTCGTTGTTCGCATCCGTGACGCTGCGGCTTCCCTTGTACATATCCTCGGCTCGCCAGAGCGAGGTCTCGGTCAGGGCGGCGTTGCAGAGGAGATCCCGGACCAGGGCTTCGATGCCCCGCTGCTTGGCGACGTCCCGCTCCTTCTTGCTCACTTCGGGATCATGGTAGAAGCTCAGGTAGTACTTCTGGGCGTCGTTGACCAGGTAGTTGACCGACCACTCGGCGTGCATGATGTTGGCGTCCTGCGTGAGCAGATAGCCACCTTGCCCAGGGACAAGACTCTTGGTCTGGATGCTCCTCGTCGCCTCTTCGCTGGCGTTGATGTTGGTCGGAGGCCAGAAGTGCCCCTCGGTGGTCACCGTGACGGGCCGCCGCGCGGGGATGCGTTTGACGGTGTCAATGGGATAGGGCCAGGCCCAGTACCAACGACCGCTGGTCAGGATCTTGGTCGGTCCCTGGGCGCGATCGATGACGCGCTCGCTGAGCTTTCCGAAGTGGAAGAGCATGGCCTCTTCCTGGTCATCCACGAAGAAGACCCCGCTGAAGAGCAGCCAGACGAAGATCAGGATGATGGTGATGCGGAGCAGGAAGAACAGCACGCGCAGGGTGCGCACAAGAGACTGGAGCCCCGCCCCGAGCGGCTGCTCGTTTCGAGTTTTGGCTGGGGCTTCGCTCATTTTTCCTCGCCCTTCTTGTCTGCCTTCTTGTCTGCCTTCTTGGCCGCCTCGATGGCGAATTTCATCGCGTCGGCACCAAGAATACTAAAGAGCGGCGAATTGGTGTCCAGAATCAGGGTGTCGCGCTCGCCAAAGGTCTTGTCGAGAGCGTCGAGTTGGCGGAGGAAGATGGCCAGTTCGGGGTTCTTGGCGAAGACTTTATACTCGCCGGCCGCGACAGCCTCGGCCGCCCCCCGGATCCGCTTGGCCTTGGCTTGGGCGGTACTCTCGAGGTCGCGGCGCTTGCGGTCGGCCTCGGCGTGAATCTCGGTGGCCACTCTCTCGCCTTCGGAAATGTGTTCCTGAGCCTTGCGGTCGCGCTCGGCGACCATCCGGCTGAAGACCTTGCCTGTCACCTCTTCCGGGAAGCCAAGGTGCTT
>JABGQJ010000401.1 GCA_018648945.1 Victivallales bacterium | reverse complement strand
CTGGCTTCCAGCCGGCAACTTCCCCCTCTTCCAGCGGTGCGGGACGAACGGGGAGAGTGCACCGGGGCCCGGCGCACCTACCTGGGAACCGGAGGCGGGGCCGGGAGCGCTGGCTTCCAGCCGGCAACTTCCCCCTCTTCCAGCGGTGCGGGACGAACGGGGAGAGTGCACCGGGGCCCGGCGCACATACCTGGGAACCGGAGGCGGGGCCGGGAGCGCTGGCTTCCAGCCGGCAGCGTCCCCCTCTTCCGGTGGTGCGGGACGAACGGGGAGAGTGCACCGGGGCCCGGCGCACCTACCGGGGAGCCAATCCTCCGCTTCCTGGCGCTTGGGGCATCGACCGGGCGGTCCGCTACAGAGCGGGAAGCGGCAACGGCGCAAGTGCCAGACGCGTTACAGATGCGCTACGCCCCCCGGCCGACTCGCGGGGACAACTGGCGCTTCCGAGTAGCCGCCCTATGCTTGTCCTACCTCCCCCCCCGGCACCTTCTGGAGACGCAAGCCATGACACGACGCGAACGCATGCTCCGGACTCTCCGCGGCGAATCGGTCGATCGCCCGGCAGTCAACTTCTACGAGATCAACGGGATGACGCAGAACCCGGATGATCCGAACCCGTTCAATGTCTTCAACGATCCCTCCTGGCGCCCAATTCTGGACCTGGCGCGGGAACGGACGGACCGGATCGTGATGACCGGGATGCCGGTGCGCAACACGCGGCCCGACCCCTTCGGCCAGGCGACCGAGAGTCAGAGCGAGGGCGACGAAACCACGCAGGCAACCGTGCGCACGGCACGAATCGGCAACCGCGTGCTGCGGGCTCGCACCCGCCGCAATGCGGATATGGCCACCACCTGGAGCGAGGAGCACTTTATCAAGGACGTGGCCGATCTGGAGGCGTACCTGAGCCTGCCCGAGCCAGAATTGGACATCGTGGCGAACCTGGCGGCACTGGAGAGTATCGAGGAACGCGTGGGGGACACGGGGCTGGCCATGATCAGTTGTGGGGACCCGATCTGCGCAGCGGCCCCGCTATTCGATATGAGCGACTACATGATCATCGCCATGACCGAACCCGCACTTTTCCACCGCCTGCTGGAGCGCCTGGCCCGACCACTCTGGGCCTTGACCGAGGCGGCGGCGAAAGCCGCGCCGGGCCGACTGTGGCGCATCTGCGGTCCCGAATACGCCTCCCCGCCCTATCTGCCCCCTGCCCTATTCCGGGAGTATGTAGTTCGCTACACCGAGCCGATGGTGAAGGCGATCCAGCGACACGGCGGCATTGTCCGCCTGCATTCCCACGGTCGCCTCCACGACATTCTGGACGATATCGCCGGCATGGGATGCGATGCTCTCGACCCCATCGAGCCGCCGCCCCAGGGCGATGTGCACCTGCGCGATGTGCGCGCCAAATACGGCAAACAGATGGTGCTCTTCGGCAACCTGGAGGCCAGCGACCTAGTCAACCTGCCTGCCGACGACTTCGCGACCAAGATCCGCCAAGCCCTGACCGAAGGCACAGCAGGCGAGGGGCGTGGCTTCGTCCTGCAACCATCCGCCTGTCCCAGCGGGCGGGAGATCACGCCGCGGACCCGGCGGAACTACGAGCTGATGGTGGAACTGACCGAGTCCTTCGCGGGCTGACTCCGTGGCAGTGGGTCCTCGCTGTCGGTGGCCGGCGCTTCTCCCATCGTGTATAGTGTGTTGCCTGCGGGGTTATTGGGAACCTGTAGGCGGGAGCAGTGTTCTAGAGCTTGTTGTGTTTGCCACGACCATAGGATACGTGTGCCCATGAGCCCCGACCCACAGTCCAAGACGCCGCCGGCCGGTACCGGCAGCGTTAACCGCACCAGCACGAACCCAGAAGCCGTGCTGAGCGCCTTCCGGAACCATCTCCACTACGACCTGGCCGTCGATCGCTTCTCGGCCAGCGCGCACGACGAGTTCCTCGCCCTGGCATGGGCGGTCCGAGACCGGCTGGTTGACCGCTGGATCCGCAGCCAGAACGAGTTCTACGAGACCAAGGTGAAGCGCGTCTACTACCTGTCGCTGGAGTTCCTCATGGGGCGCAGTCTGGGGAACAATGTGCTGAACTTGGACATGCTGGATGCGGTCAACGCCGCCCTCGCCGCCGTCCGCCTCGATTTCGAGGACATCCGCGAGCAGGAGGTGGACGCAGGCCTCGGCAATGGCGGGCTCGGTCGTTTGGCGGCGTGCTTCCTCGAATCCATGGCCACACTGGGCGTGCCTGCGATCGGCTACAGCCTCCGCTACGAGCACGGCATTTTCAAGCAGAGCATCAAGAACGGGCACCAGGTCGAGCACCCGGACAGCTGGCTGCGCGGCGGCAACCCGTGGGAAATCGCCCGGCCCGAGCGCCGCGTCGGCGTGTCCTTTGGCGGCAAGGTGCGCAACCACGTGGAGAACGGACGCTACACGGTGTTCTGGACTCCTGCCGAGACGGTGTGGGGCATCCCCTACGACATGCCAGTGGTCGGCTACGGTGGCCAGACGGTCGATACCCTCCGGCTGTGGCGCGCTGCCGCCCCGGACGACTTCGACTTCGAGGACTTCAACAAGGGCGACTACTTCGGCGCTGTGGACCACAAGGTCGCCGCCGAGAACCTCACCAAGGTGCTCTATCCGAACGACGACACGATGATGGGCAAGGAACTGCGCTTCCGCCAGCAGTATTTCCTGGTGGCCTGCTCGCTGCACGATATCATGCGCCGCTTCCGCAAAACGGCCGATAGCATCCTCGAGCTGCCCAAGTACGTGGCCATTCAGCTCAACGACACCCATCCCACCATGGCCGTTCCCGAACTGATGCGGGTCCTCCTGGACGAAGATCACCTCGATTGGGATGTGGCCTGGGATCTGACCGTGCAGACCTTCGCCTACACCAACCACACCCTGCTCACGGAAGCGTTGGAGATCTGGCCCACCGAGATGGTGGAGCGACTGCTCCCGCGCCACTACCAGATCATCTGCGAAGTAAACCATCGCTTCCTGAAGCATGTGGCCGCATTCTTCCCGGGAGATCTCGCGCGACGGGAGAGCCTGAGCATCATCCGCGAGGAGCCATACCAAGCCGTGCGCATGGCAAACCTGGCGATCCTCGGCAGTCACAGCGTCAACGGCGTCGCCAAACTTCACAGCGAGTTGATCAAGACCCGACTGGTCCCCGACTTCCACGCCATCTTCCCGGAGCGGTTCAACAACAAGACCAACGGCGTCACCCCAAGGCGCTGGCTCCTCAAGGCCAACCCACCCCTTGCCGCGCTGATCACCGATGCGATCGGCGATAGCTGGATCACCCACTTGGACGACCTGCGCGCCCTCGCCCCCCTGGCAGAGGACGCCTCGTTCCAGGAGCAGATCCGCAAGGTCAAACGGGCCGCCAAAGCCCGGCTGATCGAGCACTGTCAGCACTACTACGGCATTCCCCTGGATCCAGACACCCGGTTCGACGTGCAGTGCAAGCGAATCCACACCTACAAGCGGCAGTTGCTAAATGCGCTGCATATCGTCAGTCTCTACAGTCGGCTCCACAAGGGGATGCTCCAGGATTTCACGCCGACAACGTTCATCTTCTCGGGCAAGGCCGCGCCGGGGTTCGCCTTGGCAAAGTCGATCATCAAGCTGATCAACAACATCGCCGAGATCGTGAACGACGACCCGGTCAGCCGGGATCTGATCAGCGTCAAATTCCTGCCCAACTACCGGGTATCGCTGGCCGAGCGCCTGATTCCGGCGGCGGATGTCTCCGAGCAGATCAGCGTCGCGGGCACCGAGGCCTCCGGAACCGGCAACATGAAGTTCATGATGAACGGGGCCTTGACCCTGGGGACCATGGACGGGGCCAATATCGAGATCGTCGAGGAAGTGGGCGAGGAGAACGCCATCATCTTCGGCCTGCGGGCGCACGAGGTGGAAGACAGCCGCCGGTCCTACAGCCCGGAGTGGCACTACGACAACGAGTCGGACGTCCGGGACGTCGTCGATATGCTGTTCAAGGACGACGTATTCTGCCAGGGAGAGAGCGCGGTCTTCAGTCCCATTCGGGAGTTCCTCTTCGACCACGGCGACCCCTACATGCACCTGGCGGATTTCGCGAGCTACATCGAGGCCCACCAACGAGCCCAGGCGCTCTACTCGGACCCGACCGAATGGACCCGGAAGGCAATCCTCAACATCGCCGCCAGCGGCCGTTTCTCCGCCGACCGCACGGTCAGTGAATACGCGCGCGAAATCTGGGGCGTGCCACTGCCCAACTCACCCTACGGCGCGGGCAGGACGGCGGCTGCGAGCCAGCGGGAGTAGGCTCCCAGCAGTTCCGGACCGGCAAACAGCCAGAGCAACGCGGCAATGGCAAGGAACGGGCCAAAGGGCACCGGCCTCAAGCCGCGTCGCGCCAGCAAGAGCCAGCCGCCGGCGACGACCAATCCGCTCAGAGCCCCCAGGGCCACGATGAACATGCACGCGTCGGGTCCGAGGAATGCCCCGAGCATGGCCATCAGCTTCAGGTCCCCGAACCCCAACACCTCGCGGGGCAGCGACCAGGAGCGGGCTTGGAGGCGCAACTCGGTGCCCTTCCCCAAAGTCGTGTCGGAGTCCCCGCAGCGCGCGCCATCCCGCCCCACTACCACCTTGCCCGCCTCCCAGGGCGTGCTCTTCCCCTTCTTGCCACGCAGTTCCCCCGATTCCGCGTGCACCACAATGCGGTCCTCGGGATGCGGCAGAATCTGCGCCAGAGCTTGATCCGCCTCACCTTCGATGCGCATGATTCCCTTGCTGAAGCACAGCGTGGTCACGGCCTCGCTCTGCCTGGTCACGCGCCCCCAACAGCGCCGACCGATCGTTCGCACCACCCAAAGTAGACCGTACCCCAGCGCGGCCCCCGCCAACAAGCGGGCCAGAGCCAACCACCGTGGACTACTCGCCCCCTGTCCCAGCAGGGACTCCACGCCCGAGGAGATCAGGCTGTGCGCCCCCCCCTCGCCAGCCGCTTGGGTCTCGGGGAAGACCAAGGCCAGGACCACCGCCAGGGCCATCCCGGTGAAAGTGATCTTGTCGGGGATCAGGAACAGCTCAATATCGATCAGCGCGATGGATAGCAGCGCCGAGGCCAGGAAGAACCAGGCCAACGCGTGGGTCAGCGGCAAACCGCTCCCCCAGAGCCGATACCACAGCGCCACCCAGAGAATCCCGTTGGCAGCTTCCACCAGAGGATAGCGGACCGAGATCGGCAAGCCACAGCCACTGCACCGCGCCCGCAGCAGCAGCCAACTCAGGATCGGGATATTCTCCCAGGCTCGGATCACATGGCCGCAGTTGGGGCAGTGGCTACCCGGGTGGCTGAGCGACTTGCCCCTGGGCAACCGCCACACGACCACATTCAGGAAGCTCCCTACGCAGAGGCCGAAGGTTCCCACCACCAAGCTCGCGAACCAGAGCATCGGCCCGATCATTGTCCGATCAAAGATAGCCATAGTCACCCCGAGGAACGATCTGGCATCCCAGATCCGGAATATATCAACCGGCATTACACCGCGCCCCATAGTCTACCCCAATCCACCCACCTTTGCCTGTGCCTCGCGGAACTGCCCGAGTTCTCCGGGATGCCGGGGCCGCACCGTGGGGTCCGGGAAGGCCCGCCTTCTCGACGGGGTTCCGGGGCAGCGGACCGTTTCCCACTACCTCTGCTTGGCTGGCGCGCCATCCTCTCGGTGGGCATAGTACGGGACGCCAAGTGTCCAAGGAGCCACGCCATGCCCACCGAATCCCGCCGACCCAATGTCCTGTTGGTCCTCACCGACGACCAGGGCTGGGGCGATCTCCGATGCCACGGCAACGACCTCATCGACACGCCCACCCTCGACCGTTTCTCCCGCGAAGGCGCGCGCTTCGACCGCTTCTTCGTCTGCCCCCTCTGCGCGCCGACCCGGGCCAGTATTCTGACCGGTCGGTACCACCTGCGCACGGGGGTCTCGGGCGTAACCCAGGGCCGGGAGATCATCCGCGAAGACGAGGTCACCGTCGCACACGCATTCCTCGGAGCTGGCTACGCGACTGGCTGCTTCGGCAAATGGCACAGCGGCGAACACTACCCCCATCATCCCAACGGCAAGGGCTTCCAGGAATTCCTCGGCTTCTGTGCCGGGCACTGGAACAACTACTTCGACACCAACCTACAGCACAACGGCGAGCCGGTTGCGACCAAGGGCTACATCAGCGACGTCCTCACCGACGCGGCCATGGACTTCATCCGCACCAACCAGGACACCCCCTTCTTCTGCTACCTCCCCTTCAACGCCCCGCATGGACCATTCCAGGTACCGGACGAGTATTTCGACAAGTACCAGGCGCGAGGCCTGAACGACAAGGATGCCTGCATCTACGCCATGTGCGAGAACGTGGACGACAACGTCCAACGCCTCCTCGACCTGCTCGACGAACTGGAATTGGCCGGAGACACCATCGTCATCTTTCTCACCGACAACGGCCCCAACGGCCAGCGCTACAATGGCGACATGCGCGGGGCCAAGGGCAGTGTCCACGAGGGTGGCGTCCGGGTTCCCTGCTTCATCCGTTGGCCGGGACAGATCGCGCCGGACACCTTCATCACGGAGCTTGGGGCACACATCGACTTCTTCCCCACGCTAGTCGATCTCTGCGGCATCGCCATGCCCGAGACCAAGCCGCTGGATGGCGTCAGCCTCAAGCCCCTCCTACTGGGCGAGACCACGGATTGGCCCGAGCGCGCCATCTTCACCCATCGGCTGGCGGGCGATCAGATGAACCCCGCCGCTGGCTCGCTGCGGACGCCTCGCCACCGCCTCACGCTCGAGAATCCCAGCCGGGGCTACGAGCTGTTCAACCTCATCGACGATCCCGCCGAGACCACCGACATCGCCGAACGCGAACCGCAGATCCTCGCCCAACTCGCCGCCGAATACGAACGCATCTACGCGCAGGCCACAGCAGCTGGCTTCGAACGACCACCAATCCCGGTCGGCTGCCCCGAGTTCCCCCGGGTCGAGATTCCCGCGCCGCTAGTGACCATGGGCGGCGGCCTGGAATTCAAAGGCGGAAAGGGCTGGG
>JABGQJ010000400.1 GCA_018648945.1 Victivallales bacterium | reverse complement strand
GTCTTCCGAGGCACCGGTGTTGCCGGGGTTCGCGTATTGGTGGGTCCAGTTGCCGGCGCCGGGCAAGGCACCGCGCGTGGCGACGCACCAGGTTCTGCCGTCGGCTTCGGTCACCTTGGCTTCCCCCGGCACCAACTGCTGCACCTGAGCGCGCAGCTTCTCTGCCGTGATTCCCTGCCCCGAAGCGGGGGCAAAGCAGACGGTGCCGCCGTGGGGTTTGACGTGGCGGGCCAGGTGGCCCGCGCCCTGCGGGAACATGCCCGCCGTGGGCGGCGCGGCCGCGACGACCAAGTCGGCGAAGTAGTTCGGGTAGGGCAAGTCGGCGGCAAGGGAGAGCGTGTGGACCACGGCGCGAGCGCCGTAGAGACGTTCGGCTCGCAGATACTGCTCGGCTGCGGCGGCGCGGGCGGCGTCTGGCTCCACGACGACCAGGTTGAGTTCCGACCGGACGGCCAACTCGCGGGCTAGGCGGCCGCCATCTGTCCCGAGCACCAGGGCCCATCCCCGGCGGCGGCCGGTGAGCTTCAGGATGCGTTCGGCAGCTTGGGCGTGGGAGGAGGTCGCCGGATCGCTCGGCTCAAGCTTGCGGGTGGCGGGGGTAGCTGACACGTCGGCTCGTGGAGCCCCGGCAGCGGCGGTGCCGAAGCAGTAGATGTGTCCCTTCGTGGTGCTGGCCAGCAGGTATCCGGGGACGACGGCCAGGCCGCGGACGGTGCCCTGCACAGTGCTGCTCCACAGCACGTCGCCGGAGACGGGGTCCATGGCCATGATCTTGTCCTTGCCTCCCGCGATCAATGCGTTCCCGGCCAGGACCATGGCATCGACGCAAGTGGAGGACTGCCGCCAGAGCAGCGTCGCCTTCTCGCTGCGGGTCCGGTGGCGTTGCTTCTCCCTCTTGACCGCGTTCAGCTTTGCCTTCTCGTCGGCCACGATTGGGTCCAGTTCGTCGACGCGCTGCTGTGCGTCTTCGGCGGCCTTCTCGAACCCTGCGCGCCGAAGGGCCAGGGCCTTGGCGGCTGCGGCTCCCTTCGCGCCCTGCTTCTGCGCCGTGGCGATCTCGTGGTCGATTCGGGCCATCTGGCGTTCGGCCTCCGCGACCGCGCGTCTCTTGCGCGACCGTTCCTGGCGGGACACGGCATAGCGGTACTCGCCGCCGCTGATGGTCTTCTGGAATTCCGGGGTCCGGCGGGTCATCTGCGCGTAGGGATCGAGCCGCATGGACACGATCTCGGTGCCATTGGCCATGAATGCCATATCCCCACTGACGACCATTCGGCGGCCCTTGAACCAGCCAAACCCAGTGCCCCCCCGCCGCTGGTCGAGGGCGAGCAGTTGGCTGGTGCCGGTGTAGAGCTGTCCCTTGGCAAGCAGGGCGTAGACGCCTCCGGTCGGGCCGCAGCCCTGGGTGCCCCGCCAGCTGTAGGACTTCTGGTAGACGAAGCTCCCGTCCTTCCTGGAGAACGCGGCCGGCATGGCGCGGCCAGACGGCACGAAGAGGAGATCGTCGGACGCCAGCAGGTATCCTTGCGGGGTGACCGGATCGCGGTTGGCATTGGTCTGGCCTAGCGTGTCGTTGCGCCAGATGACGTTGCCGTTCTCGGCATCGAGGGCTTGGAGGAGGGTGCCTTCGTGCGGGAAGACGCCCGCGCCGAAGTAGGCGATGCCCTCATGGATCAGCACATCCGTGCGCACGGGCCAGCGTGAGATCAGGCGTCCGTTGCCCAGGAGACGTTCGTCGCGGGGACCGGCGCGGTGTTTCCATACCACCTTGCCGTCCTTGGCAGTCAGGCAGTAGACGAAGCCGTCGTCTGAACCGGCATAGAGCTTGCCCTGCCAGATGGTGGGGGCCAAGCGCACGGGGCCGCCCGTGGAAAACAACCAGTTCCGCTGGCCAGTCTTCACGTCCAGCGACACAATGCAGTCGGTGGCTGATGACCCAAAGAAGACCGATCCCCCGGAGATGGTCACTTGGCAGGCGTCGTCGAAGGCCATTCGATTCAGCAGCGTGAAGCCCTCTCGGGGGCGTGTGGCCGGAGCGTACCAGGCGGGGTTGGGGGGATGGTCGGGGAGGTGAGTCCACACCGGCTGCAAGGGCAGAGGCAGAGTGGCGGCGGAGACTCCGCTACGGCTTCGGTCGCGCATGAAGGCCGGCCAGGTACTGGTCGCCGCGCCCTCTGGCTTGGGCAGGTTCGCCCGGACGAAATCGCGATCCTCGTTGACGTTCCGCCTGTGCATGGCGAGCAGGGCCAGCTCCACATCCTTTTCGTCAGCCGCGACCAACTCAAAGTCGAAGCTGAGATCGGAGCTTGCTGGATTGCCTTGATGCACCTCAACCGCAATGACGTTGGCGCCGGGAGTCAGCAACGCCACGGGCAGGTCGTGCCCGGAGTACCTCGTCTCCTCGTTGCCTCCGATCTGCTTGGCGGCGAGGGTGGTGGCGGCGATGGGGCCCTTGGGCATGTTGCGGCGGACGACTTCCTTGCCGTTGAGATAGACCACTGCCCCATCATCGCAGAGGAGCCCGGCCCGAAGACCTTTAAACTTGGCGGGGTCGGGCACGTCGAAGGATCGCCGGAAATAGCTGGTGATATGCTTGTGCTTGGAGTCGGGGCCGTACTGAATGGCTGTCGCCTCATTGTGATCGCCATAGCCGAGCTCGGCGGGAGCTGCGCGCCAGGCGGCCGCGTCGAATTTGGGGGCGCGCCAGGCTTCGCCCTGGTCCGAGCCATCGTCGAGATAGCGCCAGGTGTCGCCCTTGGGGATCAGGCGCACGACCAGCGACTCCGGCTCCGCGCCGGGGTCGGGGTCCGCAGCAGGACAGACCCATACCAACAGAGCTGGCAGAAGGAGCAGGGCCAGGGAGGAGAGCATGCCCGGTGTTGCCCATGGCAGAAGATGGACGATCCCGCATGCTCTCTTGCTACGGTCACCGGTCTGTTCAGGTGTGATCATGCAACTCGCCTCCGGAGACGATGTGGTTCGGCGTCGGCTTGGTTCGGGACGGTTCCCATGGGCAGGAAGGAACATGGTGTCCATCTGTTCCAGAGCAAGCAGGTGGGCGAAGGGCGACCGCATGGCAACCCAGACCTTCGCTGATTTTGGACGCGTTTGCGGGGTCCGCGCTTCTCGAGCAAAAGGGGAAGCCGAGAGTCCATCATCATGACACGGTCTGCCAGTTCGCGACCAAGGAGACAGACGCCGCTACCGAAGGCTCCTTCACTGGTGGTGTCAGGAGCATGCTGGTCCCGGAACGTAGCCGTCAGCGGCCGGGGTGCGGCGGAGCGGGAACACCACCCGGGGCGTGGTCAGTGGGGATTGTCCGCGTGAACCGGGAGGGGCGTTTGCCATCGGCCTTCGCGAGCTCAAACCCATCGACCTCCTGGCCCTCGGACATGGCAAACGACGAAATGGGATTCTGGATGTAGACTCCCTCCTCCATGTCATCCTCGCGTTTCAGAGCAACGACGATATTGAAGCCATGACGGTAGACGTAGAGGGGATCCAGTTCCCTGATCGCCTTGTGCCAGCAACTGAGTGGGATGTGCTTCGACTCCCTCCGTCCAGAGTTGATGTACTTCCCCCAGGTGTGTCCTGCGGCACGGGGCCACTTCCATACTTCTTCGGCCTTCTCTTCCGCAGCACTCACAGACTGGGCAAACGGTGCCCAGCACCAGCAGTACACGCAGAGAGGAGTCAGTGCTGTGCGCATGACCAAGCGTTTCTGCATGATTCTCATCTTCCTCGCTCCATTGGGCAGGAGATTCTGCGGTCATTCCCGCTTCGGCACGCGCGGTTCGTAGTACTCCCAGCCTACCTTGCCGGGGTTGGCAACTCGCATCAAGTCGAGGAGGCGGCCGCTCCCGAGCATGTCGCCGATGCGGCGCTCGTGGTCCTCCCGCAGTTGGGTGCCGTCCGCCAATGCGGCGTACAGGGCCTTCACCCATTTCGCATCGCCGACGTAGGGCCGCCCGGACGGCGCGCTCAGGTGGGCGACCACCCGGCGTTCGCGCACGGCCCGAGCCAGTGCGCTCCCTGCGACATCAAAGTCCCGCGCCACGACAATCGTCCGTTGCTTGTGCGCGTAGGCACCGATATGATCGTCGCTCGCCCCGACGATGACCGGGGGTTGCTGGCCGTTGGCGCGCATGGTTTCGTAGCCGGGGAAGGAGCGCTCCCAGGCGTCCATGCCATGCGGAAGGTAATCGCGGGACTTGATGTGCCGTAGGGTCCAGGTCCCCGCAGAGTAGGGGTCGATGGGGTGGTTCCACTGGACGACAGCGCCTTGCTCATGCGCCTGAGCCACCGAGATGCGGTGCGGCTGGGTCCAGCGGATCGTGCGCTGCACGGGATAGGCGTTGAAATGGCCGTCATTCGTGGTGACTTCAATCCCGGGAATGGTGGGGTAGGAAAGGCCATAGGCTCGCGCCAGTCGCTGCAGGATAAGGGCGCCATCGACGGTGTTGTGGTCTGTCAGCACCATGAATTCCATACGACTGGCCAGGGTCCCGGCCACCACGTTGGCGAGGCTCCGACTGCCGTCGAACGAGTAGATGGAGTGAAGGTGCGTGTCCCCGACGAAGAAGCGGAAGCCCTCCGGTAGACGGGCGTCCCGGAATCCCGCCGGTGCGGTCTCGGTCACCACGAGCTTGCGGAGCGAATCGGTCTGCACCCTCGTGATGGGTCTGCGCTCCATGATCAGCCGCAGTGCTGCTTCGACGACCTTGAGTGAACGGTGCTCGCCCCCTAGGATGCGGTCGCCGTCGAGGAGATGGAGCTTGTGGTAGGTCGGGCAGCGGACGGCCTCCATGATGTAGTGGAAGTTGTGCCGGAACTTGAAGGAATGATGCGCGTATAGGTGCCCCAGATCGCCGAACACCGCGACCATCTGCTTCTTGTGGGCACCGGAGACAAGGCCGGACCAGCCCACCCGGCGAGCATTTGGCTGGACCCGTTTGGCGAGCTCCCCGGCGCGCTGCTTCACTTTCGGGTCGGCTGTCGGCAGGATGTGGTAGGCGGCCAACAGGTGCGGCAGGGCCTCGTCCATGTTCACGATATACGCGTAGTCCTGCCGCGCCCCAAGGAGGACGAACTGGCGCTTTGGATCGAACATCTCGATGCCGGACACGCGGAATTCGTAGCTGTGGTTGCTTTTGACGGCGGGGCGTCCGTCGAGCCGCGTCTCTTGTAAGCCCTCCATGAGCGCCCTTGTGTGCCAGGCTTTGATCGTTCCCACCGCAGTCTCGGGCGTGGCGTGCGGGCGGGACCGCAGGCTGATCAGCGGCACCGCGCCACAGAAGAAGGTGATGTCGCGCCCGTACTTGTTCAGCTCCACATACACGTCGGCATCGGGGCGAGCGGCGAGCTCCAGCTCCCACCAGTCAGTGGCGAGAGACTCCCGGACTCGCCCATTCTCAATGACGTCTCGCCGGGCCTTGATCAGGCTGCCCCACTGGCTGACTTCGCCCTGCCGCTTGAGGAGAATGGCCTGCCGGTGACGTTCCATGTTGTCCACCAGTGCTAGGTACTGGAGACAGCGCAGGGGGTTCTCTCTGGCCAGCGACGGGAAGTCCACATCCGCCAGAGAGTCGAAGGTCTGAGCGCCGGGCGCGTCCGCGGTCGGAGCCGATTGGGCAATGGCCGGAGGAAACGCCAGGCCGCAGGCCAGTACCAGTACAAGCAAAGCGTCCCAGCGTCTCGCGGCGCGACGGATGGCGGCAGCAGTCTGCGTCATGTGGTCTCAGTCCATGCTTCACTGGGTAGTTCGGAAACCGGCGGGTTCTGCCCCGCGGTTCCGGTCGAGGGCAGAGGAACAGGATGTCCGACGGTATGATACGCTGTCATCGGCGAGTTGGCGCGTCTGCGAACCGATTACCGGCATTCGGACGCATCCGCTCGCATCGCAGAGGGCTGACACTGCCAACGGGGGGCGGCATCGTGGTGCTGTGATTGATGGTCTCTCCCCAGGAAGACGGACATGACGAGACTCCGACAGGTTGCGTGGCTCGCATTGGTCGCCACTTCGGCATTGGCAGTGGACTCAATGAGTCTGAACGACCGGACGGGAGTCTGGGAGTATTGGACTCCCATCGCAGCGGCGGACCACCCAGGAAGTGGGGCGGTCCAGATTGGCGCGACGGTCTACGGCAAGGATGGGGGGAAGCGGGAGCTTCCACCGTTGGATCTGATCAGGGACGTTGCGGGGTAAGCTGCCCCGGCGCGAGGCGTGGGTGGACGCGGAGACGGGCGACGATGGCAAGGGGGCGACTGGCGGACCACTGTTTGCCAACCCCAATCGGGGTGTGTGCCACAGCCCTGGGCTGTGGCACGCAACCCGCTTCGGGGTTGACCGCCGAAGAATCCGAGCAGACTAGTGCCGCCGTCCGGCACGCGCCGGAAGCACAGATGCCGCTTCATGTGCTCAGAGCTCGCGGGGGAACTTGCCGTAGTTGAGCAGCCTGTCTTCGGGGTAGGCGGTGAGGTCGTGGGCTTCGAACCACTCGCCGCCGCGCCAGGAGTTGCCCCAGCGGACCCACTTGTCGAAGAACGCCTCGTAGAGCTCCGCCTTGTCCTCCCAGGCGGTATGCCGATCAAAGAGCGTTGCGTAGTCCTCGTAGCGTTTGGTCTGGTCGGCGGTATCGCGGATGTGGGCGACGGCTTCGTCGTAGAGGGCTCGCAGTCTGGCCAGGGCATCCGCGTGGTCGGGGCATCCCGCCAGATTGTGCATTTCGCCGGGATCCTCGGCCAGTTTGTAGAGTTCCTCGGTGGGCACCATGCCCTCGCTCTGGTACCAGTAGTAGATGTACTTGTAGGTGCCATCGGTGACGGCGAGGCACTGGGTGGGAGGCATGTTCCAGCAGTTCAGAATGCTGACGGCACCCCGCACGGGGGCTTTGGGCGCATCCAGCAACGGTCGCAGGCTAACGCCGTCCAGACCTTCGGGCATCGGCAGCCCGGCGAAGTCGAGCAGCGTGGGCATGATGTCGGTGTTCGCGCTGAGTTGTTGGCAGCGGATGCCACCACCGGGCTGGCGCGGATCGTGGATGATCATGGGCACGCGGCTGGATTCCTCGTAGGTGAGACATTTGCCGGTGAAGTGGTGCGAGCCACAGAAGAAGCCGTTGTCGCTGGTGAAG
>JABGQJ010000040.1 GCA_018648945.1 Victivallales bacterium | reverse complement strand
CGGCGATGGATTGGTTGGGCGACTGCGAATGCGCGGAGTGCCAAGAGATGGCAAAGCAGGCAGGTGGCTACAGCGGCCTGCAGCTCGCCTTCGTCAACCGGGTGGCCGGGAAGCTGGGGGCGGACTACCCATGGGCAACGATCACAACCCTTGCCTACCGCCAGTCGAAGGAACCCCCGCCGCCGGGCACGAAGGCCCAGCCGAACGTCGCGGTGCGGTTCTGCACGGATTTCGGCGCCAGCTTCACCTGGCCATACCATTCGCTTCGCGATACCCAGATCGCCGATCTTGCCGAACAGCAGGCGTGGTACACGCGTTGGCAGCAGATCAGCCCGCGGATGCACCTGTGGATCTATCCCCACCAATACCGACACAGTCTGGCTCCCATGCCCAATATCCGGGCGGTGGCCGACAATCTCCGGTTCTTCCACGAGCGCAAGGCGGAATCGGCCTTCGTGCAGCAGTCCGCCGGCCAGGACCTCGGGCGTGAGATGATGCGTTGGTGGATCTTCGCGAAACTCATGTGGAATCCGGCGCTGGACGTCGAGGACTTGATCCGCGACTTCATCTGGGGGAACTACGGCCCGGCGGCCCCGGCGGTATTCGAGTACGAGAGATTGCTCTGGGAACACAATGCCAAGTACACGGATTTCTCGCGCAAGCGGGACTGGATACATGCCATCCATGAGGAGGAGATGTACCGGCACGGCTTTGCCGAGAAGGCGCGGGCGATCCTGACGCGCGCCGAAGCTGCGGCGGACAGCGAGAGCATCCGGCGTCGGATCGGGAAGCTCAAGGCGGGGGTGGTGTATGTGGAGACTGTGCAGCTCTTCATGCAGATGCGCGATGGCGAAACCCCGCCGGACGTGGCCCGCTATGGTGCGGTCATCACCGAGTTCGAGGAGCTTTGTGCGCAACTCGGGATTCAGGGCGTGGGGTTCTTTGACGGCAGTCGTTCCATCGGTAAGACGGTGGACTGGTTGGCAGAGATGCGCAAGGTCTGGGAGCGGCGCTTCGATCAGCGGTTTCTCCCTCCCGAGAAGTGGGGTGCCTGGACGTTCCGCTGGGATCTTAAGGACAAGGGGGTGGGAGAGAAGTGGTTTGGCACCGATGTCGTACAAGGAGAGGACTGGACGCCGGTCGCTGTGCCGGCCTTCCTGGCCCAGACGCCCGCCAAGAACGAGATCGGCTATGGCTGGTACCGGACCACGTTCACCCTCCCAGCTGGCGCTGTGCGCGCGCCGGTGGAATTGCAGTTTGGGGGGGTTGACGAGCAGGCTTGGGTGTATGTGAACGGCGAGTACGTCGGCGAGCAGACCCTGAAGTCCGAGTTCGTGGTCGGGCAGGAGGTCACGGTCGAACAGCTGTGGAACCGACCGTTCGCAATCACTGTCAAGCCGGCGCTGCTGAAGGCGGGCGACAATGTCCTGGCGGTGCGCATCCACAACTCCGCCATGAACTCTGGCATTCACCAGCAAGTGCGCGCCTATCTGCCCGATCCCGATTCCGGAGACGCCTGCGACGGGGCCGTTCTCGACGAGGACTTTGCTGGGGTCAAGACTGGCGACATCCCCGCCATCTGGGGACGGGACGTGCAGCGCCGCGGCGCCCAGGTGTTTGGCCGCGCGGAAGTCAGTCGTCACTTCGTCAGGAATTCGACGCTGCACCTGTCCGACCAGGAGTCGCACGTGGCGGTTTGGTCGAAGGCCGACGATGTTCTGCCTGCCAGCAAGAAGTGGGCGGTGCAGTTCGATTTCCGGCTCACTGGTCGGTTGCTCTACAAGGCGGCGGATGTGGGTGCCATCTTTGGCCTGAAGCGCGGGGCCTACCGCAGCGCCGACTACCTGCCCCTGGTGCAGCTCGACAACGGCGGGATCGCAGGCAAGGCGGTGACGTTGCTCGGCCTCGGCGAGACGCTGGCCACCGAGTTGCCGCCCAACCAGTGGCATCGACTGGTCATTCGGCGCGATGGCACGGTCTGGCATTTCTACCTGAACGGCGAGCTGAAGAAGACCGTGCACGACCGCGACACGGACTATCGGGGCTATGCCTTCGGCTCCTTCCGCGACTGGCCGCATGTGGCGCAGGACATCCACTACGCCAAGCTCAAGATCGGTAACTTCGTGGGCGCGCCGGCAGCGGAGTAGGGTAGGGCGCCTGAGGAAAGGGACCAAAGGGACCTAGAGGACCAAAGGGACGAGGCACCGTGGCCCAATGGTCCAGCTCACGGGGACCCAGGACACTACTTGTCCTCCAGTGCTTGGTTGAGGGCAGCCAGCCGCCGGACGAAGGCATCCGGGATGCGCCCATCGTCCGAAACCGGCACGTCCCAGGAGACCACGCCGCCACAGTCGTTGACGAACTTCGTGTAGCCAATCACCATCTCTTCGCTGAAACGGGACTCGCCACGCCCCCAATACTCGCCCAGGAAGGTGAGGACATGGTATTGGGCTCCGTCCACCGTGCCTTCGGTCCGCTCGAATCCGGAACGTCCCCAGCGGCCCACCGGCAAGGCATCGGCCACTTCGCCCGCAGTGTAGTCCTCGTGCTCGGTGTAGCGGATCACGGGGACCTTGACGCCGGGATTGAAGGCGACGATGGCGTCCGGGTTGCCGGCCTTGAGAGCGGCGGCAAAGCTGGCGAAGTTCGGCTCGTCGGCATTCCGGTACATGCGGTCGGCGTAGTAGGAACCATCAATCCACCAGCCATGGACCTTCTTACCCCAGCGCAGCGACCACTCGCGGATGATGGCTTCCCAATGCCGCTGGAAGGTGCTTAGCCGCTCGTCCGTCTCCTCGGTCCTCAGGTAGGTGCCGGGGCGCAACTGCCATTGGGAAGCGTCCCAGGACGGCGTGCAGGCCAGGGCCTCCACTGCTGGCGGGTTGTTGGCCGGGGCGTGCGAGGGAAGATAGGTCATCAGGCGAATGCCTGCATCGGTCAGCGCATCCGCCAGTTCGCCAACCAAGTCTCGCCGGGCCAAGCGGCTTGGCGTCTGCTGCACAAGCCCGTCATAGGTCTGGTTCGGGCTGCAGTAGAACCCGTAGTTCTGCCCGAGTGTGATGAAGTAGTAGGCCGCCCCGATTTCCCGGAGCTGGGCCACCAGCCCTGGCACGTCGAAGGAATCCACGCGGGCGTTCCACTCCTCGGGTGTCACCCCGGCTCCGCCCTGATGGCTGGCGCCGTAGGCCAGATAGTGATTGAACACGCCCCAACGAGCTTTGCGGAACCAGTCTGTGTTTTTCGCCATCGGGTGCCTCTCATGCTTGGTTGCGGTGGTCCGACTGTCGCACCATAGCGCCGCCTGTGGGCCACGACCAAGGCCGCCGACTAACTCGCCAACCCGCCATCGTGCGGTCCTTGATTCCGCCACAGGCATGGCTACCGTATTCTCGGGCGCATGCGGCGCTGGGATCGGGCACATAGCATAGGCGGTGCAGGAATGAGAAAGCCATCCAAGGAGTCAATTGCGCGGTCATGCCTCATCGCATATCTGGTGCTTCTGTGCGTCAGCCCGATGATCCTGGGGGACAATGGGGTGTGGTTGATCGTGATCGGTCTCGCTCTGGTACCGCCGATCATTCTGGGCAACCGTAGGCAGAGAGTGCTGACAGCCGCCTGTGTGGGCTTCACGATCCTGGGCGCTCTCGCCTACTGCGATCAGGCCAGCAGGAGTGGCCCAATCAGACTGAAGGCCCGACTTATTGCGTGCGAAGTGGAACTGGCCAGGCTGAAGGCAGAGGCGAAGGGCCGGGGCGGCGTAGACCCGGATGCTGTCGGCACCCCGCCCGAGTAGCTGGCGGGAACGTAGGGAGAGAGCACACATGGGGCGGCAGCAGCGCCTGTGATCCGTTGGTCCGCAGGCTCTTTGCCGATGGGCGTCTCAGCGTGTAGGTTATTGCTTGCCCTCGCGAGTTCGTCTCGCGTATCTCGTGATCCCCAGATGGGAGTTTCGGTCCATGGCAGGCGAACGCGAATATATTCTGAAGACTGTGGACGGCGAGGAATACGGCCCCGCCGACCAGGAGACTCTTGTCCGTTGGGCGGAGAATGGGCGGATCACGCCTTACTGCCAGATCCGCAGCACGCTCATTGCTCGCTGGGAGAATGCGGTGGACATTCCGTTCCTGCGCGACCTCCTGATGACGCAGGTTGCGGAGGAACAGGAGAAGGAGGCCACCGTCTGGGACCGCATCAGGCAGCGTGCGCTGATGCGCGCCCCCGAGGAGAAGGATACCTCTGGCCTGCACGGCTCCCGTCCCGAGGACTTCGAGCGCGCGCCGATGATGTTCCGGATTTTTGCCGCCATCATCGATACGGTGATCGTCGCCCTGATCGGCGTTGTCATCTACCTTGGTTTTGCCTATGGCTACTCCTCCGCTGGCCTCGATGTGAATTGGGCCTGCTATCTTGGCGTTGCCACCTTCTACGTGTCGGGGACGCTCTACTACGTCCTCTGCATGGCGGTTCGTGGGCAGACGGTTGGCCAACGTTTCTGGGGGATCATCCTGATCAAGTGCTCCGGGGGGCCGTTCTGGCTGGGTCGGGCACACATGTATATGCTCCTCGTGATTCCTTTCGGTATCCTCACGCCCTTCGCGGCCTACGTGGCCTCGTCGAATCGCTCCATCCAGGAGATTATCACCGGCACTCGGATGGTGCGCATTCTCCTGACCGGCAAGAAACGGTAACTGCCCAGTGACCGTAGATCAGCAGGGAGACAGCAGTGCCGGGGAAGGGAAGGGCATTCCCGTCGCCGCCCGGCCGCCGGCGGAACGGCGCGTGCCGCGAATCCTGTTCTGGTACATGGCGCGCGAGTTTGTGCTGCCGCTCGTCTGCTGCGTGTTCGCGTTTGTCGCCCTCTTCCTGATTTCCGATCTTTTCGATGTTCTGGGCGACATGCTCGGCAGTGAGACCGCCAGTGTCGGGCAGTTATTCGTCTACTTCGCGGTCCAGCAGCCCGTGAATCTGCCGCAGGTGCTGCCCATGTCGGTGCTGCTCTCCGCGAGTTTCATGGTCAACAGCCTGCAGCGGCACCACGAACTGTCTGCCATGCGGGCTGCGGGTCTGTCCCTGTTGGTGTGCGCGCGCCCGGTCTGGATTCTTGGCTTCGTGCTGTCCATCGCGTCGCTCTGGGTCGGCGAGGCCCTCGCACCGCGTTGCGCGACCACTGCGGAGAGGATGCGGGACGCCTGGACCGAAAGCGAGGAGTACAGGGAATCGCGTGGGCGGTTAAGCTACAGCAACCCGCAGTCTCGGCGAGACTGGTTCTTCAGCCAGTTCAATCCCGTCGGCGAGCATCAAGGAGTACTGGTCAAGCAGTTCCGCCCCGACCACAGTACCGAGTGGGATCTGAAGGCGTTGCGCGCTCAGCATGTGGGGGGAGAGTGGGTCTTCTACGAGGGGACGCTGGAGCGATTCGACGACGAGGGACGCCATCGGGAGGGCGCGCGACTCGCCTTCAAGCGCCGAGCCTTCCCGGAACTGGATGAGACGCCGGCGCGGATCCTCAACCAGCTCCGTCCGGAATCCGAGCTTTCCGTACGCAAGATGCTTGATGTGCTGCGTTTCAACCCAGCCTTGCCCGAGACTTTCCGCCAGCGGGTCCACGCCACGGTCTGGTACCGGCTCACCTTCCCCTTCTCCTGTCTGGTCGGGGCATTCCTGGGCATGGCTCTGTCCATCGCTCACGAGCGCGGGAGCGCTCTGCGCGGGTTCGCGCTGGCGGTCGGGCTGATGGTGCTCTACTACATCGCTTGCCAGATTGCGCTCGTGCTGGCGCAACAGGGACACATCCCGGCCTTCGCTGGCGGCGCTCTCCCCACCTTGGTCTTCCTTGGCATCGCGTTCTGGCAGATGCATCGGAAGCGGTAGATTTCATGCCAGCCTCCTGCCCGCCCAATCCTTCTCCGCGTCCGGATGGCAGCCACGCTAGCCCGGACACTCCCGTTCTTGCCCGTGAGAAGTTGGCGAAACGAGCCCGCGAGCAGGCGGCGGCCAATCGGGCGGAGTTGGTCCGAGCCCGGAAGGGCCGTCGCTTCTC
This sequence comes from Victivallales bacterium, assembly GCA_018648945.1. The sequence goes on along the minus strand of JABGQJ010000040.1, from coordinate 15,699 downwards.
CCGTCTTCGCCTGGTTTTCTGGGGCTTGGAGCTGGTGGTTTTGCTCGCCTGTGTCGAGTTCGCTGTGCGCCGCCATTTCCGTCGAGACCGACCCGGCCAAGACGCTGCCCGCGTGCATGAGCAGGGCATGTCTCCTGCTCCCGTGCTGTCCGACGCGGTTGCGTTGGCGGGGGCCAAGGCGACGCCGGGGACGCTCCTGGCTGCCACGGACAAGTTGGCGGAGGGGAGCGAGGCCATGCGCAACGCCCAGGCGCAGTACGCCTTGGACCGCAAGCTCCCCATCGAGATCGAGAACTCCATCGGCATGCGCTTCCGGCTGGTGCTTGCGGGCAGCTGTGTGATTGGCAGCCCGGAAGGCGAACGGGGTCGTGGGGTGGTGGAGCCGCAGCACGTGCGGGTTGTATACCGCCCGTTCTACCTCGGCAAATTCGAGGTCACCCAGGCGGAGTTCACCAAAATCATGGCGCGCAACCCCTCCGGTTTCCGGGGGCCGCGGCGCCCCGTGGAAGAGATCACCTGGTACGAGGCGCAGAAGTTCTGCATCAACCTGAACGAACGCGAGGGGCTCCCCAAGAACACCTATCGCCTGCCGACCGAGGTGGAGTGGGAATACGCCTGTCGCGCAGGGACCACCACGGCCTACTACTCGGGCAACGGCTTGGCCGACGGGAACCGCGTGGCCGAGACCGGCGACAACAACGATCGGGGGACCGCGAACGTCGGTGGCCGCCCCCCGAATGCTCTGGGGCTGTACAATATGCACGGCAATGTCTGGGAATGGTGCCTGGACCGCTATACCCGCTACCCGGAGGACCCCACGCCCATCACCGACGACGAGAAACGCATGCGCTGTCTACGCGGTGGCAACTGGCGCGTGCGGGTGGTCGATTGTCGGTCGGCGGAGCGCGGACGACTCACTCCCACATCCCACGGCAACATCCTCGGTTTCCGCGTTCTGCGGACCATCCCGGAGTTGGGGGAAGAGGACACGAGCGAAGTGTTGCCCTTGGATTCCATCCGCTAGCCTTGCCCCCCCCAGGCCGGGGCGTTCTGGCTACCCCTGGGCTGGGGCAGCTGGTCCCGCAGCTTGCCAGCCGGCGGCAAGGATGTCGTGGAGCTGGGCCATGGTGGCAGTGTTCCCGTCGTCGGTGGCGGCGTTGGTGTTCTCCTGGGGATCGGTTTCGTGGTCGTAGAGTTCGCGGGCCAGGATCTCGCTGGAACTGCGCTGGAGCCATTCGGTGTAGCGGTAGCGGTCGGTGCGGATGGTGTAGCCCATGACGCCCCCGCCTCGTGGATACTGGCTGAAGGCGGCGCGTTTCCAGGGCTGGGCGGGGTCGGTCAGCAAGGGGGCAAAGCTGGTGCCCTCGCAGTGGGCCGGGATGGGCAGGCCCGCAAGGTCCGCCAAGGTGGGATACATGTCCACGAACTCGATCAGCGCCGGGGTGCGTAGTGCCTTGCCGATGGTTCCGGGCGTACTGAGGATCAGCGGGGCCTGAGTATCGATCTCGAAGTTGGTGTGCTTGCACCAGCAAGCGTGTTCGCCGAGTTTCCAGCCATGGTCTCCCCAGAAGATGACGACGGTGTTCTCGCGCAACCCGAGGCGTTCCAGCTCTGCCATCACGCGGCCGAGCTGGGCATCCATGTAGGTCACGCAGGCGCAGTAGCCATGGATCAGCTGGCGAGCCAGGGGCTCGGGCACTGGGCCTTCCTTGGGGATGCCGAAGTAGCCGCGCAGTTCTCCGAAGTTGTGCAGGGAGAACTTGTTGGCGCCCTCGGGAGCGAAGGGGTTCTCGGCCAGGGGGAGGGCATCACGGTCGTACATGTCCCAATAGCGCTTGGGGGCGTTGAAGGGCAGATGGGGCTTGTGGAATCCCAGACCCAGGAAGAAGGGCTGGTCACTGGCGTGGAGGCGGTTCAGTTCACGGATCGCGGCGCTGGCGTCGAGGCCGTCGTGGTAGCCTTCATCATCCACGTCAGCGGCTTCGAATGCCGGACCGACGCCAACTCGCGTGTCCCCTCGTGCCCGGTTGACTGCCGTATTCTCTTTCATCTCCTCGATGGCTTCGTCGGTGAGATAGCCCCGTCCTTGCCAATCGCCCTTGGAGACGAACGGTGGTGCGCACCAGCCCTGGAGGTCGTCGTCGCGGTGGTGGTAGACCTTGCCGACGGAGATGGTCTCGTAGCCGTTCTGTTTGAAGAACTCGGGGAGGGTGAGCACATCCGGCATCGCCGAACGCACTGGGGTCTTGAGGTCGTAGATCGTGGTGCTATCCGGGCGGCAGCCGGTCAGCACGCTGGCTCGCGAGGGTGCGCAAATGGCCTGCTGGCAGTAGGCCCGCTCACAGAGCAGGCCATCGGCGGCCAGGGCGTCGATATTGGGGGAGATGACGTGCGGCATACCGTAGCAACCAAGCTGGCAACGCAGGTCGTCAACCACGATGAAGAGGATGTTCGGGCGGGCACTGGTTGGGCTGGTCATCGGCGCGATTCCTCGGTGTGTGGGGAGATATGGTGAAGGTAGTCACTGGCCCCGCCGGATCAAGTTCGCCGAACGCGTTGTCTGGCCGGTGTGGACAAGCGGGTCGGGCAGCGGCAAGGTATGTGGGTGTCGGGCCCAAGAACCGAACCCAGCAGGAGCGTGGTGATGATGACAGGACGCAGATTGGTGATTCTGACCGGTGTTCTTCTCACTGGGATGGGCGTTGCTGCCCGAGGACAAGGGGGCGAGCGTCCGGTGTTGGTGGTGAACGAGGACAACAGCCACTTCTTCGGGAGTCGTCTGCCTGAGCAGATGAATCTGGCTGGGTTGCACCAGTTTGTGGATCAGTATGCCGATTCGGCAGTGACGCACCTGTTTCTCTGCACCAACGCCATGCGTGCCAACGTTCGCAGTAAGGTGCGGGATGCCATCTGGGATCCGGTCAAGGGCAAGCCTTCCCCGGGGCGCTGGCCTGCCAATGCCAAGCTGTTGCACGAGAAGGGACTCGATCCCTATGTGGTGTGGATTGCGCGGGCCCGCGAGAAGGGCATCTCACCGTGGGTCAGCATGCGCATGAACGATCTGCATGATGTGCCCAAGCCCGACAGCTATATGCACGACACCTTCTGGCGCAAACACCCCGAGCTCTGGCGGGTGCCGAACAACAAGGGGGGAGCCTGGACCAATTGGGCGCTGAACTATGCCCACAAGGAGGTCCGGGAGTACCAGATGGCCTTTGTGAAGGAACTGCTCGAACGCTACGATCCCGACGGCCTGGAGCTGGACTGGATGCGCTTCGGACACCATTTGACGCCCGGCAAGGAACAGGCCGAGGCGCCACTGCTTACGGAGTTCGTGCGTGAGGTGAGGGCACTGGTGCAGGAGTGGTCGAAGAAACGCGGGCATCCCATTCTGCTCGCCGTCCGCGTGCCCGCCCATCCCGATGCGGCGCTGGGGCTCGGCATGGATGGCGTGACCTGGGCGAAGGAAGATCTGGTGGACTGGCTGGTGCCATGCCCCTTCTGGACCAGTACGGATTTCGACATTCCCGTCGAGCTGTGGACGGAGCGATTGGGCAAAGCGGACGTCCGGGTCACCCCCGGCATCGAGCACAACGCTCGCCCTTGGCCCAGCGGCAAACCAGTGGCGAACGACCTGGCCTCACTGGCTGGCTTCGCTGCGTCAGGCTGGCAGCGGGGAGCCACCGGCATGTACCTGTTCAACTGGATGGACAGCGGCACTCGCCCGGTTCCTGCCTCCGCCTACCAGACGCTGGTCAAGCGGGGCCTCTCTCAGGCTGTGGCTCTTGCTGGGGTCCGACGCCATCCCGTCTGCTTCCGCGACACCGTGCCCGCCGGCTTCCCCAGGGACGTGGCACTGCCCATTACGGGCAAGGACGGTGGCTCCTGCCGGGTCCACATCGGTCCCGTGCCGACCCGGGGGAAGGCATGGGTGATTGCCGGTCTGGGGGGGAGTCAGACACTCGACGGTGCAGCATTCCGTGCGACCGTGAACGGCAAGGAGACGCAGTCTACAATGGACCTCCCGAGTCCTGCGAAGCTGGGAGGCGCCAGCAGGCGAGGCCTGCAGTTCCTGGTCCCGCTGAGCGCTTTGGTGGCTGGGCACAACACGATCCGCCTTACCCCTCAGCCCGGCAGCGAAGCAGAGAAGGTCGTGTGGGTGGAATTGCTTTTGGAGCCATAGCCTTGGCTTCCCATCGTCGATTCGGCGGGTAAGGTACGCCCCCGATGCCCGCAAACATCTATCCGGAAGGTCCCCCACTATGCAGCCATTGACCAGCATCGAGCGTATCGACAACATCCTGAACCGTCGGCCCGTGGATCGCATCGGCCTGTTCGAGCACTTCTGGGGCGACACCCTGAAGAAGTGGCAGGAGGACGGCAAGATCCAGCCGGGCCAGGATCTGCCGACCCACTTCGGCTTCGACATCGCCACAAGTTGGGTCTTCAACTGTACGGCGGATCTCGACTTCGTGCCGGAGACGCTGGAGGAGGACGAGGAGACGCGTCTGGTCAAGAACGGCAACTACGCAACCTTGCGCACCCATAAGCTCCATGCCTCCACGCCGGAACACGTGGCATTCGAGGTCATGGAACGCGCGGCGTGGGACGAACGCATCAAACCGCTCCTGAAGCCCGAGCCCCGGCGCATCAACTTCGAGGCTTACCGCAATGCCAAGAAGGCAGCGGCGGACAAGCAGCGGTTCTTCTGCTGGGGCGGGGTGAATGTCTTCGAGCAGATGCACCCGGTGTGCGGGCACGAGTATATGCTGATGGGCATGGCCATGGACCCGGGCTGGGTCAAGGACATGGTGAATACCTATGCCGACCTAACCATTGCCCTGATGGAGATCCTCTTTGCCCAAGAAGGCAAGCCGGACGGCATCTGGTTCTACGAGGACATGGGCTTCAAGTTCCGCCCGTTCATGAGCCCCGCCATGTACCAGGAGATCCTCCTGCCGGGACACAAGAAGACCATCGATTACTGCCACTCCCTCGGGCTCAAAGTCATCATGCATTCCTGTGGGTTCATCGAGCCCCTGCTGCCGGGCATGGTCGAGGCCGGGATCGACTGCCTCCAGGTCATGGAAGTGAAGGCTGGCATGGACCCGCTCCGCATCAAGCGCGACTTCGGGGACCAGCTGGTCCTCTTCGGCGGCATGGACGCCACCAATCTGGTGGCCAACGACATCGATGCCATCCGGGCCGAGCTGGCCGAGAAGATCCCGATTCTCAAGGAGAACTCCGGCTACATCCTGCACTCGGACCATTCCATCCCCACGACGACCGAGTACGAGACCTACCGCTTCTTCGTGGACGAGGGATTGCGGCTCGGCACCTACGACGGGTAGGGGGGGGAGGAGTCAGGACTCAGGAGTCAGGAGTCGGAATGGGAATGGGAATGGGAAGTGGCCCGGACGCATAGGCTCTACGGCAGCTCGACGAAGGCGGTGATGGCCTGCACGGTGCGCACAAGCGCGCTGAGGCGGGTCATCTCGTAGCCATGGGTGTTCCTGGTGGCGAAGCCAATGCAGGCTGCCTTGGCGGTGACCCCGGCCTTGGCGGCGGCGGACGGCTCGCTGCCAAACGCGCGCACCAGTTGGCGTTGCGGCTCGATGCCCAGGGACGCGATCGCGTCGGCGAGACGCCAGGAAAGTTGCGCGTCGTAGGGCTGCATGCCGTCCTTGAACAGGACCACTGGGCGACCGTCGAAGACCACCTCGTATTCCTCGGCCATCGGCGCGATTTCCACGGCCAGGAACTCGTCGATTCCCAGGCTGCGGCAAAGGTAGAGACCACCCGCGCAGCCTGGCTCCTCGTTGGCGGTGAATCCCAGCCAGATTGGGCGTGAGGGGGGCTCCTCCTGCCAGCGACGGATCAGCTCCAGAAGCACGGCTACGCCCCCTTTGTCGTCCAACCCGTAGCCGCAGACGATATCGTCGTCGAGGAACAGGGGTGCCTTGCGGTGGCGCCCGATGACGGCGCGGTCGCCGACGCGCACGCCGCGTTCGTGCAAGTCCTTGCGGCCGCAGCCGCAGTCGATGTAGAGCAGATCCCAGTTCCCCGTGCCATCCTTGCTGGCTTGGACGCGGGAGGAGAGGGCGGAGGAGTGGGTGGAGCCGACGCAGAGCACCCCCGGTACCACGCCACTGCGGGTCAGGATATCGAACGGGCCCTCGCCGTATTTGGCCGGGCGGCAGCCACCCATGGCTTCCAACCAGATGCGTCCCGCCTCGTCGATCTTGCGGACCATGAGGCCGAGTTCGTCTTTGTGGGCGGTGATCAGCAACGGCGATGCATCTGCATCGCGCCCAGCCAGCCGCACGACCAGATTGCCCGCTTGGTCTTGCTCCACCGGACATTCGAGAGTGGCAAGTTCGCGCCGGATCACCTCGTCGATCTCGCGCTCCAAACCACTTGGGGAGTGGGTGAGCAGCAGTTCTTCCAGCCAGCCTTTGATCCGTTCGCGCATGGTCGCCATCTCCCAGGCAAGGGCGTCGTGACTACGGTTGCCGAAGCTTCGCCGTAGCCTATCCTGCCAACAGGGGCGATGCTACTTGGGCGGGGTTACCAGCCAGGATCCGCGAAGGGATCAATGGAGTTGCCAGCAGCTACTTGGAGGGGAGATGTGGCGAGAATGGCGGGGGGCGCGCCAGAGCGTTCGACCGGCTCCACGCCCTCGGCATTGGGCGGTTCCTGGAGCAGGCCCTCCCAGGCCAGTTGCGACAGGAAATCCTGCGACTGTGGATCCGGGATCTCGCCGGTTCCCAGCCGGGTCCAGACGTGGGCCCCGTCCTGGTTCAGCACCCAGAGGCGCTCGCGGCGCCCATCGACCAGGGCGTAGCAGTCTCCCACATGGACGAGGGTTACGCCACTTCTGCGGTATGGGTGATCCATCTTGGCGGGCTGTGCGGCTCTGCTGATCATGGCTGCACCTCCCTTACCATGACCTGGTAGTCTCGTCCATCATCGGGGGGCGTCCATTCGGTTTCGTAGTCCGTGGTGTCTGCGTTGGTCTCCACCGTGGTGATGCGGACCCAATTGCCAGCGGCACGCCGGTAGCACACCTCCATCGTCTCGCCAGCCCACCCCTCGCCGAGGAGGCGGAAGCGAACCGTGACCTTGCCTCCTCCCCCGACCAGATCTCCCGCGTTCGGTGCCAGCACCGCCAGTTCGCGGGGATCGGCGAGATCCACGGCGCGCAGGGCGGGATCGCCAAGGAGGGTGTAGATCTGCCCGGTCTCCGTCTCCCCCAGTTCACGCTTCAAGAGTAGCAGAATGTCTCCCCAGGTGGCGCCGCCTTGGGCCATGCGGGTGAGGGAGAGCCGGACGATCTCGTGCTCCACGGAGGCAGCCCCGTGCCGGGTGGAGCACAGTGCGCTGACCGCGCCATTCACGGGCGTGGTCAGAAGCTTGTGCGAGAGGATGGGAACGCTGGTGTTGTTGACGATGTAACTGCCAGTAAGGCAGGTGGATAGCAGCCAAGCGGATGGGGGAACTTGGGTGCAGTGCTCGACGCCGAAGATGCGATTGCCGTTGTAGCCCAGGTACTCCGTGCCGCCATGTCCTTGATAGGCCACCAGCTTGTCGCCGCCCCGGATGGCGTCGATCAGATCGGCGCGAACGGCACTGCCGGAACGTCCGGAGGACTCGATCAGGTCGCTGGGCATGATGCCGGCCAGTTCGCGCTGGAGCGCAGCGAAGCGGTCCAAACCGTTGTCCGTATCGTCGGCATCGGCGAGCAGCGCCACGCGGCGACCGGGCTGGAAGGCGACGATCTTGGTCACGACGGTGCGAAGCTCGGCGGCGGTGCGGGCAGGCAAGCGCCCAACAGCCACAGTATAGCCATCGGTATAGAGGTCGTCGCTGGCGGCCATGCCTTCGCGCACATGGACGAATCCGCAGGGAATGCCCAGTGGTGTATTCCCCGTGGGGTCGTTGTGCTTGTAGTCGTAGGTGGTGCCCGCACCAAGGAGTAGGCAAGTGGGGGAGATATCCTGGGCCAGGCGGGCGATTGCCGCTGGCCCGAAGAGCCCCCCCCCGAACAGATCCTGGGCCTGTTGGAGCGTGAGAGATGCCGTGCGCCGCCCCTCTCCCCGCCGCTTGGTCAGCAGGGGACCCAACTCCGCCAGCATGTCCGCCGGGGCGACCGCCACGTAGTTGGCGTCTCGGAGGCCGCTGAGGGACAGTGTCTGTTCGCTTCCCCAGTTGGGCTGACGGGTGGTGTCGGTAAGGAACACCAGTTGCCCGGCGGACAGGCCAGCGACCGTGCCGTCGGTGATGGCGAGGGCGGTCTCTCCGCCAAAGGTCGTGGCATCCACCGCGTGGGTGGCACCGGGAACGTTGAGCGAGCCGCTGGCACCGGCCGCCACGCGTACCAGCAGATCACCGTCGCGCAACGCGGGATCGATGGGAGTCTGGATCTCGACATAGTCCAACCGCTTGGTGCTGCCAGCGGTGTCGGTCTGTAACTGGACCACGTTCTCGCCGGGGTCGAGCAGGTCACTGGCGAAGCTGGCCTCAATCCGGTAGTGCCCCGTTTCGTGCCAGATGGCTTGGCCGATGGCCGTGCCGTTGATCGTGATGCCCAGATCATGGCTGGTGGTGGACGTCGCTCGCACATTGACCGTGATTCGGGCCGTGCCGCTGCGCGGGGCGGGAATCTGAACTGGGACGGTGCAGATGCTGCCGCCCTTGAGCTCGAAGCTGCGCGAGAAGTACCAGTTGGGGCCGGGGGGCAGGTGATCATTGACCGTGAAGGAGGAATCCTCCTCCACATGGTACACGCCTTCGAGGCCCTGGGCACCATGGATGGCGGTGACGGGCGGGTCGGGGATGACACCGGGGCGGCCGTCGATGCTCAGATTCCCTGCCCAAAGGACGTTGGTGTCGGTGTAGAAGTCGCTCAGCCCACGCACGAAGACGAGGCCCCCGGCGAGGCGTGGCAACTCCTGCCCTACACTGTAGAGGGAGTCGGTTCCGGGAGCTTGGTAGAGCCCAGTGCGGGCGATGTTGGCCTGGCGAGCCGTGCCCGTCTGGGTTGGCGTGCTGGTGGCATGGGAGGCCACTTGCTCAGCAAGCTCGGTGAGGGTGGTCGTGCTCCGCGTCGGCGCTGCGAAGGCGGTCTTGGGCACCAGTGTGGCCCTGGTCTCCGTGCTTGTTTGGGCAACTGCCTTTGCAGTGGCGACAGCGGCGATGCGTCCTACGGCCCAGTTGCGCGTGGTGCCGTCGTTATCCACGACGTCCAGGCGATAGTCGTACAGCAAGTCGGGAACGGCGGCACGGTCCAGGTACCCGTAGGCTGCGCCCCGGAAGGGCTCGGCTTTGGCGAACACGTGCCCTACCTTGGCCCACACTCCCTGCTCGCGCCGCATGATGTGGTAGCTGCACACGCCACTCTCCAGACCAGTCTGCCAGTTCACGAGTACGCCGCCCGATTCCGGAGCTGCCAGGCTGCTGGTCAGGTCGCGAGCGGGCGTGCCGTCGTGCGCAGCGGCGGCACCCATGCCGAAACCCACCAAGGTCGCATTCGTATCCATGTCCGGAATTGGGTTGGCTTGAGTCTTTTCGTTTGTTGCTTCCAAACTGAAGGCGTATGTACCTGCGGCCAGTCCTGCGGCCAGTCCTACATTACCGCCCGAGCCGATGTCGTTCGATCCCGAGAGGGCGCGGAGCTCGGCCTCGCTACTGTAGCCGGTTGGCCCTGAGGAAGCATGGATGCGGAAGGACCCATTCTGCGCCACATTGGCCCCCGTGGTCGTGGCGTTGTAGCTGGCGGCGAGGAACACGCTGGCTCCGGCAGCGTAGTCGAGTGCGGACTCGGTCGCGATGTCGGCGGCCGTGCCGGGGGGATCGGTCGCGGTCTGTGAGCCAGTGCCCGTAGCCTCCCAGGCAGGGAGCTGGAAGTAGGTGCTCGCCACGGCATCGTCGTCGAAGGTCAGTGCCATCCCCGCAATGACGGCGTTGAAGTTGATGACGGGGTCGGTGCTCGCGCTCTTGCTGATGAGCGTCACGCTGTGAGTGGCAGCCGTCACCCCCTCGGCCAAGCCGTAGAGGGTGATGGCCCCACGGTCGTTGCCCCCCGCCGCTTGCATGGTGCGCTGCGTGCTCGTGATGGTCATGCCATCCACCTGGAGATCCCACTCGCCCGTATGCAGAGCAGCGCTGGCACCGGGCCGGGCGTTGAGGGAAGCGGCCACGAACATGCTGCCCGGCCGGTCGAGGGTGACCAAAGCCTCAAGATCAACGCCTAACGCCTTCTCCACCGTCTCGCCACCGGCGTTGGTCGTAGTGAATTCGTAGGCCCCCATGTCGTCGGCATCCGCATTCAGGTCGAGATTGGTGAGGGCGGGGTTCGTGCGGGGAGGCGTGGCGGAGACGACCATGGGCAGGGCCACGATGGTGGCAGCCTCGGTATGCATGCCGTTGCCGAGTGCTGTGCGGTGCTGGAGGTTGAAGGTATGGGCGCCAGTGCCCAGCCCTTCGAAGAGCCACGTCACCGTGGCGATGCCGTAGTCGGTGGCGCTGGCGACCAGGCTACGATGAATCTCGGTGGAGAAGGTGGTCCCATCGGTCAGCCGCCACTCGCCAGTGTCGTTGACGGCGGTGGTGGGATGGGAGGAGAAACTGGCCATGACCAACACATCGGTTGGCCCGTCTGGGATCGTGACGCTTGCCTCGAATGCCCCGCCCCCGTCGGTCACATCGAGCCATGTACCCAGGACAAGCGAGGCGGCCGATCCGGCCGCAGTCGTGTCGCTGCCCGCTGGCAGGTCGTATGCGTTCTGCGCGCCCGCAACCAAGGCCCATGCTAGGCACGTGAATAGACAGCCACGCCACACCAATTTCGCAGTCTGCGGGAACATACCCATGCCCTTCCACGATGATCGCCACGCCTTGACGGGGGGAGGCCACGAGGAAGGACAGGGCGGTCCGGGACTTTTCTTCGCTAGACTACAGACTATGCCGTGAGTGAGACTCACTCGCAAGTCTCTGCTGCCCTTTATATATCGCGCGACACGCGCGATGCACAGATGGCCTGCCTGGGTCGATGCCCTACCAGTCCGCGTTCCAGTTCAGTTCCGGGGGCCGGAGGAGTTCCTCGACGCGAGACTCGCAGACGGGGCCCCGGTTCTTCTTGAGCTGCTTCAGCCGCTCGCGGAACTTCTCAAGCTCCTTCTCCATGTGCTGGATGCGGGTCTCCACCGTCTTCACCCGCTTTTCGAAGGCCAAGTCCACGGCCACTGCCAGATCCCGCCGCAGCTTCTGCTTCTCCTCCTCGTCCTCGGTGTCATGGTAGCGCCAACTCAGTTCCCGGCAGAGCAGTTCCTCTTCGGAGGCACCGCCGCGCCGTATTTGGTGCCGTTTCTGCCATGCCAGCACCAGCCCGCGCAATTCCTTGGTGAACGCCTTCTGGTCAGTCTGGCGTAGCTTCATAAGTTGCTGGAACTTCTCTGGGTTCTGCTGGCGAAGCTGCTCGATGACTTGCCGGGGGACAGCCTGTCTGTCGTGGCCGCCAGGTTGGCCCGGCTGCGTCATCTGTCCCGGCCCTTGGCCTGGCTGCATCATCTGCTCGGGTCCCTGGCCTGGCCTGCGCTGGCCCGGGCCGGGGCGTTGGTGTCCGCCGCCCGCGTGTGGTGCCTGGGTTGGGCGTTCCTGCCCAAACACAACTCCTGTGGCCATGGCCAACGCCGCAATCACTGATCTGTGCCATCTGGCTCCGCGCATGGTCCCATTCCTCCTGTCGGTTCGGGATTACCCGTTCAGCTGGGGGCCGTCGGCCCCCAGAATGGCGCGTTCGAAGTAGAAGTCCAGCTCGAACTCGAGGAGGTCGCTGTCCAGTTGGTTGAGGGACGGGACCTCGTCGTTGCCGTTTGCTTCGCCTTGGAACGCGGTGCTCAGGAGCGTGGCCTGCTCTTCGATGGCCCGCAGGGCATCCGCGAGTTTGCCGTCTGCCCAAACGGACTCGGCGGGCGTCGTCGTCGAAGGTGTGCTTTTGGCGAGGAGCGGCTGCTCCTCGCTTCCTTGCTGGTCCATGGTCGCCAACCAGCCAAACAGCACGGCGAGGGCCGCCGCCATCGCCAGCAAGCGTCGCTGGAGCCGGCCTCGGCGGCTGCGAGCCAAGCGGAACCCCGCCGCCGCGAGCACGGCCTGCTCCACGGCTGCCGGGGGATTGGCTGGCGTCTCTTCCAGCAGCTGCGCGTGGAAGGCAGCGAAGCGGCTGCATTCCGGGCAGGCGCGGAGATGCTCGCGCACTTCGGGAGTGTCGGGGATCGATCTGTCGAGCAGGATGAGTTGTAGGTTCTTGCAGTCCATTCGTCTATCCCTCCGGTTCGAGGGGGTCATCGGTCACATAGTCGCAGAGCATTCGGCGCAGGCGCTTGACCGCGTAGTGCATGCGTCCCAGTACCGTATTGATACTGGCGTCCTGAATTTCGGCAATTTCCCGAAACGGCACTCCCTGTTGGCGCAGGGCGAGTACTTCCTGTTGTTCGGGCGAGAGCGTCTCGGCCCCCTTGGCCACCGCTCGCAGCAGTGTCTCCCGGTCCATGTCCTCCCACGCTTCGCCCACACTCTCGTCGGCCAGCCGATCGTCCACCTCGACCATTTCGCGGCGGGCATGTCGTCGCACATGGTCCACCACGAGATTGTGGGCGATCCGGAACAGCCAGGAGATGAAGCGCTGTCGGTGTTCGTACCGTCCCAGGTTGTCGAGTACGCGTATCCATGTCTGTTGGAAGAGGTCATCGACGAGATGACTGTTCCCGGAGAGCATTTTCCCCAAGTAGGAGTACAACTGCAATCTGTAGCGACCGTAGAGGCCCTCGAAGGCATCTTGGTCCCCAGCCTGGCAGCGTCGTATCAGTTTGAGGTCGTTGGTTGACTCGTCGGAGGCTTGGCTCATTGTCAGACAGGAAACGGGTGGTTGCGGATCTTATTGTGACAGACTAGCCGGTGAAGGCGTCTCCGGGCGTCTCGGCGATGACGGTGGGGTGGTAGAGGAGATCGTCCGCGTTCAGGAGCCGCCCATCGGGCATCAGATAGAGGTTGCCGGTGCTGGCGGGGAGGTCCTGCGCATACTGCTGGCGGAGGTCGCCGTCCCGCTCCTTCCGGTCCTGCTCGGCCCCGGCGAAGTCGATGCTGTCGGCGGCAAGCCGGGCCAGGTACTGGCGGGCGGCCAGGGCTTCGCCAGTGAGCGGGGCGGTGGCGAGATCGGTCTGCTCGTCGGGGTCGCTGGCCAGGTTGAAGAACAGGGGCGGGGCCGCCCGGAACGCGACGTATTTCCAGGTCCGCCAGCGGATGGAGCGGAACTCCGTGCCCGCTCCCCAGCGCGGGTTGAGCGAATCGGTGAACACGGGCCGGTCCGCGAGAAGACTCCCGTCCTTGGCGGCGGCAGCCAGGCTGCGCCCGGCCAGGCCAGTTGGGGCGACCTGCCCCGTGAGCTCGCAGAGGGTGGGAAAGAGATCGACGAGCGCCACGGGCGTTCCCACCTCGCGAGCGGGAAGCCTGCCGGCCCGCTGTGCGGGCAGGGAGACGATGAGGGGCACGCGCGTACAGGCCTCGTACCAGCCGTTCTTCCACCAGACCCCGTGTTCGCCGGCCATCTCGCCATGGTCGGCGGTGTAGACGATGATGGTGTTCTCCAGCAGCCCATCCGCTTCGAGGCGCACCATGAGGTCGCCGATGACCTCGTCCAGGTAACTCACGCAAGCGAAGTAGGCTGCCCGGGCCTTCATCATCTCCGTGTGATTGATGTCATCCGCCTTGAACCCGCGGCGCATGCCCGCGCTCATCGGGTGGTCGAAGGCATCGCCTGTGGCCGGGATCTTGGGTTCGGTGACGCGTTCGGCGTAGTAGTCGACCCAGCGGCGGGGGGCGGTGAGTGGGAAGTGGGGTCGGCTGAAGGAGGCGCAGAGGAACCAGGGCTTCTCCGGCTTGGCGGCGGCGTGTTCCCGCAGCCAGGCGACGGATTCGTGGCAGACGATGTGGTCCTGGATCTGGCTCTCCGGGACGCCGGTGACCCCCACGTGGGAGGTGCGCACGCGCATGGCGCTGCGGTTCTCGTCGGTGATCGGTTCCCACTGGTGCCCGCATTTGCCGGTGAGGTCGCCGTAGGGACGGTGCTGGAAGCCGACGAACTGGCGGCTTCCCCCCAGGTGCATCTTGCCGACCAGGCAGGTCTCGTAGCCCGCATCCGCCAAGGTCTCGGGGATGGTGCCCAGCTCGGGGCGCAGGACCGCCTCATTGGTCCAGGCTCCCGCTTCCCGCACTTCCTGCCCGGTCAGGATGCAGAGCCTGGAAGGGGTGCAGAGCGGCATCTGGCAGTAGGCGTCCGTGAAGACCGTGCCCGCCGCCGCCAGGCGGTCGAAGGTGGGGGTGACTGCGGGCTCTCCGCCCCGTTCTTCGGGGCAGTGCCCCATGAAACGGAAACTGTGCTCGTCGCTGAGTAGGAAGAGGATGTTCGGACGTTCGCTGGCCATGCGTGGTCTCCTTGGCGTCTGTGGCATGCTTCACAATACGCCGGTGTGCTCAACCGTCAATAGGGGTGGAGCACCGGGCGCGGCGTTGACATGCTGACGCTCCGGACAATATTGGTTCTATTGGACTACGCTCTTCCCGACCACGAACAGGAGAATCCCAGATGCAGTTGAACCGTCGCGATTTCATCCGCAGCGCCGCCGTGACCGGTGCCGGTGCCTTGCTCAGCCGTAGCCTCGCCGCCCAAGAAGCCGCCGCTGGCGCCAAGGACGAGATCACCGTCGCTCTGATCGGCATTGGCAACCAGGGCAAGAAGCTCCTGGAGTACGGCTACAAGATTCCAGGCGTGCGCTTCGTGGCCGTCTGCGACATCTGGAAGCAGCAGAACCAGAGGCGTGGCAAGAACTACCTCAAGGCGCAGATGAAGCGCGACAAGAAGCCTCAGGACCAGATCGACGGCCTCGGCACCTACACCGACTATCGCGAGATGCTTGAGAAGGAGAAGGATCTCGATGCAGTGATCGTGGCCACTCCCGACTTCTCGCACGCCGAGCATGCCATCACCTGTCTCGAAGCGGGCAAGCACGTCTATTGCGAGAAGGAGATGGCCCAGTCTCTGGAGAGCTGCCGGAAGATGGTCGAGGCGGGCAGGAAGAGCGAGAAGATGTTCCAGATCGGGCATCAGCGGCGCAGCAATCCCGTCTATCTGCTGGCCATGAAGGCCATTCACGAAGCCAAGCTCTGCGGCAAACTCACCAACTGCTACGGGCAGTGGAATCGGGGCGTCCAGGAGTACAACGTCATCAGCGAACGGCGCCGGGCCAAGCTTGAGATTCCCCCCGAGATCCTGAAGAAGTATGGCTACGAGAACATGGAGCAGTTCCTCAACTGGCGCTGGTTCAAGAAGTACTCCGCCGGGCCCATCGCGGACCTCGGGAGCCACCAGATCGACATCTTCAGCTGGTTCCTCAAGGCCAACCCGAGCAAGGTGCTCGCGTTGGGCAGCACCAACTACTTCAAGCGCGAGTGGTACGAGGATGTCTCCTGCATGTACGAGTACGAGACCGACTGGGCCGGCAAGAAGGGCAGCGCCCGCGCCTACTACCAGATCCTCAATACCAACAGCTACGGCAACTATTACGAACGCTTCAGCGGCGACAAGGGCGCCCTGACCATCTCCGAGAGTCCCAATCGCTGCTTCTTTGCTCCCGAGCGCGGCCA
>JABGQJ010000004.1 GCA_018648945.1 Victivallales bacterium | reverse complement strand
CAACCTGGCACAGCGGGCTGATCCACAGCACACTACGCGCTCTCGCGACGAAGCGCACGAATGATCCAGGCTAGAGCAAGGAGGCAATTCGTCTGGCAAGTTCCTCGTTTCCTTCCTTCACGGCCATTTCCTTGGCCTTCCGGAGTTGGGCCGCGCCTTGCTGCGCGCGACCGCTGCCAAGCAGGGCTTGGCCAAGCAGGAGACGGTCTTCAGCAGTGTCGTGGATCGCGAGCGCCTTGCGCAGGGCCTCCCGCGCCTGGTCGTAGAGGCGGAGTCGGAAGAGGGCTTCGCCGAGGGTGCCCAACGCACACGCGTGAAGGTCGCGGTCATCGGTGCTCGCCGCAACTGCTCGCCGGGCAAGTCGAACGGCCTCCGCCTCGCGCCCATCGGCCAGCAAGGCAAGGTGGGCGGCGTTGTTGAGCAGAGCGGGGTGGTCGGGCTGGATGGCCAGGGCCTGGCGGAGGACGCGCTCCGCCTCGACCGCCCGCCCACCGGCATACTCGACGGCGGCGAGACGCGCCAGCAACTCCCCGCGACGTCGACCGCTGGCTTCCGCCGCCAGCTTCTGGAGCAAGGCGACGACTTTGGCGCGCTGACCGGACTCCTCCCACACTTCGGCCAGAAGAAGCGCTACGGACGGGGACGGCCGCCGGCCATGCGCCTCTTCCAGCCAGGCAACCAGATCGCTGCGGGGGAGAATCTTGCGGGCATGGCCAAGCAGAGCGGCGCAGCGGGCTTCGCCACGCGTGCGGGCCAACGCCTTGGCAAGCAACGCGCGGGCCTCGGCTGGTTTCCCCTGCAGGCGGACCCGGGCAATGGCGACAAGGGCTTCCGGCGCAGGGGAGGACGCCTTCTCAGCCGTCTGGCAGAGCCGTTCGGCATCCTCGGGAAGCTTGGCAGCCAAGTAGGCATCGACGGCGGCAAGCAGGCTGGCGGGGGCGCCGGTCTCGGCGAAGTGCCGTTCGGAAGCAGATGCGGCGTCCCGGAACCGTCCCTGCTGGACGGCTAGCATCGCCTGCACCTGCCACCAGAGCGGTTCCTCCGGAGCAGCCCGGCGCCAACGCTTGAAGAGACTCGTCAGGGAGGCCCTGTGCCCCAGTTCGAGAAGCAAGCGGGAGAGGGTGAGCTTGAGGGCGCGGTCTTCGGGCCGCGCCTCCACCAGCATGCCCAACGCGGCAGCGGCTTCGTCGGTACGCCCGCGTTCGAGGAGGAGCCGGATCAGCAGTTCGCGAGCATCGAGTAGCTTGGGGTCACGGATACACGCCTTCTGCAGGTCGGCGATGGCGCGGTCCAGGTCGCCGGCCCCACCACCGGAACGGAGCAGAAGGCGAGCCCTCACAAAGAAGGCGGTCGCACAGCCAGGATCGCTCTTGAGGGCATCGGCACAGGCGCGCCGCGCCGAGACAAGGTCGTTCGAGGCGAGAGCCAGATCGGCCCGGAGGACATGCACCAGGGGATCGTCCGGCACCAGCTTCTCAAGCTCCCCCAGCAGGCTTTGCGCCTCGGGCAGAGCCCCCGCCCGAATCAGACACTCGGCGCGCCGCCGAACGAGGTCGGGTCGGGATTCCGCCTGGTCGTGCTTGGCGTAGCTTGCCGCCGCCAGTTCCCACGCCCCCTGCCGGTACAGAAGATTGCCGAGTCGGACTCCGGCGACGGGTGCCATTCGACCGTCCGAAGCCGCCACCTGCTCCAACAGGCGGAGCGCCTCGTCGGCAGCCCCCAGCTCGGCAAGGAACTCGGCCGCTTTCAGGCAGCTTGGGTCGGCACCGACCGCCACGGTGTCGGTACTGGCCTGGATCAGGATCTCCCGGGCTTCGGCATGGCGGCCCTGCCCTGCCAGAGCCCGGGCCAGGAGGAGAGAGGTACCGAGATCACCGGGGATCTCGGCTGCCAGCTGTTCCAGAATATCCACTGCGGGCCCGACCCGGTGTGACCTGAGGTACAGCAGGGCAAGCTCCCGGCGGTTGCCCCAGTCCCATGGTGCTTGCTGCTGAAGGCGTTCTCGGATTGCGACGGCGCCACCGATCGTGCCAAACCGCGTGAGCTGGGCCATGAACGTGGCCTCCAGGCGGGGATGGCTCGGGGAAACGACACGCACGAGTCTCCGCACGTATCCCAACGCCTGCACGGCTTCGTTCCCCGCGAAGCAGATGTCGGCGAGTCCCTCCAACGCAAGCGGTTGTCTTGGGTTGATCTCGAGAGCATGCTGGAAACGGCGCGTGGCCGCTCCGATCTGCTCGCCACGGAGCGCCACCAGACCATGCAAGGCCCACGCCTCGGACAACTGCGGATGCCGCTTCAGGAGCCCGCCGAGGAGCTTGTCCGCGGCCGTCAGTTCACGGACCGCCAGGAGAAGCTTGCCCTGCCACAGATCACGCTGCCAGGCTGGCATGACCTGAACCGGGGGCGAGTCGAGGAGAGCCCGGGCCTCCTGGGCCTTGCCCGAGTCAAGTAGGAAGGCCAACCGAGCAGCAACGGAAGCTGTAGTGCCGGGAGCCTGGCTGGACACGGCGGCAAGAGCGGCGGCGCAGGCCTTCTCGTCGCCCAACCCCCAGTGCACCCAGAACAGCCCAAGCTGCTGCTCAACGGGGGCGCGAACGAAGGCCAGTCGGATGAGTGGATAGAGCATTCCCCTGACCTCGCTCTTCCTCAGCAGAGCCTGTTCCAGGAGAGCAGCGACAGCGGGTGGAGCGTGGGGAAGCACCAAGGCCCGAACAGCGTTTTCCTCGCCAGTCGCCTCGCCACGCAGTCGCAGAGCCCGACACCAGGCCAGGATCCCCTCGACACTCTGCGGGTGTTCGCGGCAGAACTTCTCGAGGACGCGCAGGGATTCCGGACCAGCGCCGAGGAGGGCCTCGGACTGGGCAGCGAGCAAGATCGCACCCTCGTCTCGCCTGGACACCAGATCCTGAAGCACATCCAGCAGAGCAGCCAGGCGGAGCGACCGCACATTGTGATCCACGCTGCGCTGAAGGGACGAATGCAGCAGAGCCCGGGCTCGGGTCAGCCGCAGTTGCCGGTCGCCGGGGTGGTGAGCCGTCAGTTCCGAGATCCGCAAGGCGGCCTGGTCGGGAGGGGAATTGCATAGCGCCAACCTGGCCAGTTCCCGGTCGGCCCGCAGGCGGAACGCAGGGGGAACTCGCTCCAGATGCACCAGTTGCTCCAACCGCGTGGCAGCAACGCCGGTTTCGCCCGCCTTGGCCAGGGCCATACCGGAAAGAAGGAAAGCGACAGGACGAGCCCGACCCACGTGTCGGCAAGCGGCCTCGAGCCGCACGATCGCTTCCCGATCGCGGCCGGCCAGAAGCGCCAGACGCCCACGGGCGAGGAGGGTCTCACCCACCTCGTCCCCAAGGCGAGCTGCGATCAGGTCAACACGCGCGCCGAGTGCGTTCAGAGCAGTCGGCGATGCCGCGCCCGCCGACTCCAGTTCCTGGAGATCCATATCAACTAGCGCGAGCCCGGCCAATCCGGCGGCCAGGTCCCAGGTCAACGTGCGCACGGAGGGGGAGCATAGCACGGTGGACTCCGCAGCCTGGCGGAAGTAGTCCCGGGCGGTCTCGTCCTGGCGAATCTGGCGGTACATCCTGCCCAGGACAACGAGAGCGTCCGGTGCGCCCGGCACCCGTTCCAGCAGGGCGCCGGTCAAACGGCGCACGTTCGCGATGCCTTGCGCGTACTCCGGAGCCCCGGGATCGTGGAAGCGAAGGGCGCGGACCTGAAGCCGGGACGCACGAAGGACCTCCCGCCAGTTGGCCTTCGCGGGACAAGTCGCCGCGAACTGGTCCAGCAACTCCTGGGCGCTGGGCTTGGCGGCCATGGCGACAAGCTCGGCAGCTCGCACGCGCGTCTCAATGGCGTTGATTCGGCCTGGCACACTGTCCGCGTACGCTTCCACAAAGGCATCGGAGAGCGCAATGGCCTCCCGCAGCGTGCTCTTCCGGGGCAAAGGATGCTCGGCAAGGACCTCGTCCTCCCTGGCAATGGCCAGACCAATGGTCAGCGCGCGGTGCAGCATGGCATCCTCGGGGCGACTCGCGAGCGCCTTGCGCAGCCAACCCATGATCGGGGCGGCAGGGATGTGGGCCAGGCCCATGGCATCCATCTCGCGCGCCTTCAGGTTGGCTAGGGCACGCAGCACATGGGCCCACTCCGGAACGGCGCCCGAGTCCTTCAGTTCCTGGCCAGTTTGCCGCCCCTGCCGCCAGGCCGCGAACGTCCCCAACACCTCGCCGCGAGCCACGCACATTTCGAGCAGTTCGCGGCCAGGGTGCCGCATATGAAAATGGGCGGATGCTTCGGCCTCGGACCAGCGAAGGGCCTTGATGCTCCTGACCAGCACCTTCTCCCACGTCTGCGTCTCGCAGTTGCGGCGCTGCAAGCGAATGCGGTAGCGATAGAGCTGGGCCGCTTCGGGCAGGGGCAGCGGGGGAGCGCCGTCCAGAATGGCCAACTCCTGGAAAATCACGGAGGAAAGCTCTTCGGGGTCTTGGCAGGCCCGTTCCACAGCTTCGCCCAACAGGTGAACTGCGCCCTCCACATCCTGCTTCGCAAGCGCCTCGCGGGCTCGGTCGAGAGACTGCGCCGGGCTCGCGTAGTCCCGGCGCCACTCCGTCACGTACTTGATGACGCAGAAGAGAAGCACAGCCGTGCCAAGGAGGGCAACGACATAGCGTTTACGGAATCTCATGCGGCGTGTCCAGGTGAGGCGCGTTCCCGGTCGGGCAGCGGAGGCGAAATATAGGGCTGGAACATGAGCTGGTCGAGTGGTTGGGGCCGATGATCGGGCTTTGGTGCCCACCCGCAGTCCATCCTGGAACGGCGCGCCAGGCCATGGGCCATCCCCGCGTGGCTTGTCCCTGAAGACGCCGCCAGAATCCGGTATTGCACGCGGTCTCAGCGGGTTGCATGCCACACTGGCCCGACGTGTCCCGACACACTGCTGGGGGCAAGGCATCGGGATTGCACGCGGCGGCGATCGCGGCGGGTGACTTGCGGGAAATCGGCTTGATCCCAGTTTGGGGGACGCCCGGCATAGCACTATGGTTGCAGTGAACGCAGGCCCCAAAGCGCCAGAGGATTGGGGCATGCCTGGACGATATGCAAAGGGGGTGTCCCATGAAGGAAAAGCGACGGACCATGCGGCAGTGGCTGGGAAGACTCGTTCTCTCTGGATCTGCCGTGGCGCTCACGGGTTGCGTGGGCAGTCGCCCACCGCGCATCGAAACTGCTGCCATGCAACGGTGTCGGCGGGCGACCGCGCGTCCGAAGATCGACGGCGTCGTGGATCGCGCGTGGCAGCGAGCCACGCTCATCGATGGATTCCTCGTGCCGGGAACGGGCGCGCCCGCACAGAGCCACACGGTTGCCCGCCTGCTCTGGGACAACACCAACCTCTACATCTGCTACGAGGCCAGCGACCTGGACGTCTGGAGCCATCACCGCGAACACGATTCGGCCACCTACGAGGAGGATGTGCTCGAAGTCTTCCTCAAGCCGGGACCGAACAGCGACCAATACTGCAATTTCGAGATCAATGCCCTGGGCACGGTCTATGACGCCGCCATCCAGCGCGAAGGCTTCCCCATGGGGCCACGCTGGAAAGCCTGGAATTGCGAAGGCCTCCAGGTGGGGATTCGCGTCCTTGGCTCGCTGAACGATGGCGGCGACCAAGACCAGGGCTGGGTGATGGAAGTGGCCATCCCCTTCGCTTCGCTGCCCTTCTGCAAGGGGCGCCCGCCCGTGCCCGGCGACGAGTGGCTCTTCCACCTCGGTCGCTACGATTACAGCCTGTACCTACCCACGGGCTGCGAACTCAGTTCCTGCGCGCCCCTCACCCGACCGTCCTTCCACAACGCCAAGGAGTGGCTCCGCCTCCGCTTCGAGTAGCCCTGGCAACCCCGGGGAAGCGAGAGCAGAGCGGCGGCGCGGAACGCTGGGAACAGCAATGGGGGGAAAATGCGAGCACACCACATATGGGGCACGCACGCCAAGACTAGCGCTATGTGTGGAGGTCGTCGGAATGGCGACCCAGAAAGGTACCATATACACTTGCGGCAACTGAGATACGGATATATCATTCTATCAGTAAGGAAGGTCTGTCTTTCGCCATTCGCCTCGCGTATCACGCCTCCAGTCCCCTACCGGATCTCGTCCCCAGTTTCGAGGCTGCCGACTGCTCGATTCTGTGGCTGACGCGCCCTCCGCAGGGCACTTCGCGAGGCACTTTTCCCTACCGGCACGTCGGTGGGTTACTATCGGTTTTCGCCATGGGGGAAGTCATGGCCGGGATCATCCTCAATCAGCGCCTGCCTGTTTCCGCCCCCCAGACGACGGGAGATGACGCAGCCTCGTGCGTCACCATCTGTCTCGTTGGGGATTTCTCGCACACAGGGAACGGTTTTGCGCTGCACGAACTCGCGGCGGACGCAACCATCGACGATGCTCTGGAGGAGATCGCACCCAGAGCACAGGTCGAGGAAGCGAGCTTTCCCGTGCAGGAGATCGAGGATCTCGATCCCGAAAGTCTCCTGCGCCACAGTCCTCTGATCCAGCGACTGGCTGACGTGGCAACACGACTGCGCACGCCCGCAACCGCAACCGCCGCCCTGGCTGAGCTCGGCTATGAGAGCAGTTCGGGGGAGGCGGAAGCCGCCGCGCCGACCGCCGAAAGCGACCCGAGCAAGGGAAGCCTGCTTTCCCGGCTTCTGGGTGAGACACCAGAACCGCTGGCCAGCGAACCCGAGGCACCCTCCTCACCAACGGTCGACGCGTTCCTGCAGCAGCTCGTGAAGGATCACGTGGTCCCCGACTCGCCAGCAGTCATCCAAACGGCCCAGGAGGTCGTCCGGGGACTCCGCAACGAAGCCCTCGACTCGCTCCTGCATGCCCCCCTCTTCGCCGATCTCGAGCGCACCTGGCGCTCTGCGGACCTCCTGTTCGACGGGATCGAGGGGACGGACGATTGCTCCGTTCGTTTCTGCCTGCTGGACGTCACTCGGTCCGCTCTGGCAGACGACCTGCGGACGGCGGACGGGGACAGCGGGCAACTGCTGCGGAGCCTGGCTGCGCTGCGCTCTGATATCCCCGGCGGGCAGCCACTCGGTGCGCTTGTCTTCCTGGATTCCCTGGATTTGGCGGAGACGCCCGTCCTGCGTTCGCTCTGCGCGTGCACCCGGGCCCTGGGCACCACCACCTTCATCGGCCTGGAGCCACCCCTCTTTGCGCCGACGGCAAACCCCACCTATCTCGAAGGCACGAGCGAACTCAACGAACGCCTTGCCGGTCTGCTGGCACCGCTGCCGGAAGCCGGCAGGCCTTGCGGTACCGGCCGCCTGGTGACGGTCCCGTTCCGTTTCCTCTTGCGCGCCCCCTACGGCCCCACGACCGACCCCGTTCCCGGCTCCGACTACCAGGAAGTCCGCTGCGCCGAGGACGTTTCCCATCTGCCGTGGGCCTGCGGCGCGGTGCCCGCAGCCCTGGCCTATGGCATGGAGTGGGGCCGCCAGGAGCGCGCCCCGGCACTGCCATGCGCCGTGGACCTCGACAACCTGCCCTTCTGTACGGCACCTCGGGAGCAAGGCACTCGCATGGTTCCCAGCGGAGGCTTCTGGCTCGGCGGAGACGCGGCCGACGTCTTGCTCGACCAAGGCCTCACCGCCCTCCTCTCGCGACGGGATCAACCAACCGTGAGAGTCCTGCTCGTCGAACAGCACTCCCGCGTCTAGCCGCGCCATCCGCCGGCCCGCGAAACGCGCCAACTACAATCCCGATGCCAAACACGACGGATATGCCGGAGATCCAGGAATGGACCAGGATCGGAAGACAGTCGGGAACAGCCGCCGCCCCCACAACAGGCTCGGCAAGGCAACGCAGTTGCTGGCCCTCGTACTTATCCCCAGCGCGCTCGTCGCCGTCGGCAACCACGTGCAGCTTGAGGGGATTCTGTACAGAACGAACGGCAACATCTCCCTCAATACGTCCCAAGCCGCCGTGCCAAATGCGGCGACCATCTACAGCAACCATCTCGCGGGCGTCTCCTTCGTGACGAATGGCGGCAACTTCACCATGGCGGCCAATGACAAACTGACCATACAAGGCGATCCCACCACGCACCAGGGGGATCTGGTGTTCAATGCCGGTGGCGGGACAATCACCGTTGGGGATCTGAGCGCGATGGGGGCCATCACGCTGCAAGGAGCTCAGATCGCCTTCTGCGGTCGGCCGGCGGCGGATCTGCTTCTTGCCGATGGAACCGTGATCCAAGACGCCGGCGTTGATGTGGTTGGGCTCGGTGGCATCAACATTGCGGGAGCAGTCAACATGGCCGGTGTCGACGCGGAGTCCCCGGGGGCTGGTGCGTTCTCCGACTGGAATCAGCGCGATGTGAGCACCTACAGGATCGCTGACCCCCGCATCCAACGCCAGCCAGCAACCACTGGGATCGGGCTCTGGGAGAAGTGTTTCACCACGAAGGACGCCCGCGGTGGTGTTCAGATGAGCAAGCACATCAAGGCGGCGGTGGCCGACTACGAGAAGCAGAAAGGCGGCGAGGAGGTCGAGGACGGCAAGGCCCTGCGCGACTTCGTGGAGAGCGATGCCGTCACCCATGGCGAAGCCCTGGCGGACCTGCGGGCCCTTCAGGAGCTCTTCCGGGTCATTGGCGAAATCGGGATTAACGAACGCGAGGCGCAGTACGCAAAGGAGCGCATCCTGGAAGACCGCCTGCTGATCAGCAAACGCCTCGAGGATGTATTTGAAGTGGACGTGTTCATCGACCTGATCGAATCTGGGACAATTGCCCAACCGGTGGGCGATGAGCAGGCAGCAGTTGAGTAGAATCTATGTGCTCAACGCCCCTGTCTTGCGGCCGGGGCGTTGACATCTCACCCGGTTTCACGTATTCTTAGAGTAAGGGCTCCCCCCAAACACCTCTCCCGAGGAAGGTTTCCACGCCATGGCCCGAACTGACATCGACAAGTTGCTAGCTCCCGCTCCCAAGTCGCCACCTTGTGGTTTGGATCCGGAGGAAGACGCTCTGTGGTTCGAACTTGAGGCCCTGGCCGAGGGGAATGAGGGGAACCAGTGGGACGAAGAGGGGACGCCTCCGGACTGGCCGGGGGTGCGCGAGCGCGCCATCCGCATCCTTGGCGAGGCCAAGCATCTGCAGGTGGCGTATTGGCTGACCAACGCGATGTTGGTGACCGACGGGCTGGAAGGCCTGCGGGATGGTATCGCCCTGATGTTCGGCCTCTGCCGGGCCTACTGGCGGGATCTCTACCCCCCCCTCGACGACGAAGACGACGACCCGGCCTATGCTCGGATGACCATACTCGCGGAACTCTGGGTTCCGCCGGGCGCCTATGCGATGGGAGACGAGGGCGTGGTCGGGGAATTCCAGCAAGCCATGCTCGGGGCGCACTTAGCCGATTCGAAGGTCCTGGGCGCGTTGCGATGGCGTGATGTTCTGGCAGCCAACCGGCCGGCCGACACTAGGGCCGGGGACTCCCCCGAGCTGGCGGCCGCTTTCGCGAACTTGATGGCTTCGGGCGATCCGGCCGGGACCGAGGTCCAGACGAATCTCCGGGCAACTCAGGAAATCCTGGCCGAGACAGCCAGGGAACTGAACGAGTTCGACGCGTTCCTTACTGGCGAGTTGGGATCGGACGGCAACCTCTCGGGGCTGCGGGCCTTTGCAGCCTGCATCGATGGCATGGCGAAGTATGTGGGGAGATTGCTGACCGGCGAATTCGAGGGAACTGACGAAGGCAGCGATGGACCCGCCGTGGCGGGCGGGGGCGCGGTGCCCACTGCAGTACCCCGCCCCGCAGGCGAGATTCAGTCTCGCGAGGACGTGATACGACTTCTCGGCCGTATCGTGGCCTGGTACGAGAACAACGAGCCTTCGAGTCCCGTGCCGTTGATCCTGAAGCGGGCGTGCGGGCTCGTGGGCGCAGATTTCTGGGCCATCGTGGCCGAGATTGCAGACGATGCCGAGAGACAGGTTGAAAATGTGGTGGGCAGCCGCCCAAGCCAAGACGACGATGATGACTGATTCGCATCTGCCCTGGATTCGGGTTGCCGACGGCGACAATACTGAGCGTCAGGTTCTCGTGGCGACGTCGAAATAACAGAAAAGGAGAGTCTCCGATGGCCGACAGTGGACAGAAGTTCATAGGTAGAAACCGGGCGCCACGAGTACAGATCGAGTACGATGTGGAGCTATATGGCGCGCAGAAGACAATGAACCTACCCTTTCTCATGGGGGTGATGAGCGATCTCTCGGGGAAACCCAAGGAGGACTTGGAGCGGCTTGAGGAACGCGAGTTCCAGGACATCGACTCGGAGAACTTCGACGATCGCATGAAGTCCATGAAGCCACGCGTTGCCTTCCAGGTTCCGAACGCCCTCACCGGCGAGGGGAACCTGAGCGTGGACATCACCTTTGAGAGCCTGGAGGACTTCTCTCCCGCCGCCGTGGCGAGCAAAGTGGAGGCACTGAACAAACTCCTGACCGCCCGCACCGAACTGGCCAACTTGTTGGGGTACATGGACGGCAAGTCCGACGCCGAGGAACTGGTCGGCAAGATCCTCGCCGACCCCGAACTGATGAAGAGCCTGGCCAGCACCCCGAAGCCCCCTGCTGAGGAGGAATGATCCATGGCTGATTCACAACAGGCACAACAAGCTGGAGCAGAGGCTCTGGAAGCCAGTGAACTGGATCGTCTTCTGACCGGCGCCTTCCGGGTGCAGGACAACGACGAAGCCTCGGCGGTGGTCCAGGGCGCCGTGCGCACCCTGGTGGAACAGGCTCTCGAGTCGGCGGCCACCGTAGCGGACGACACGGTGGAGACCATCAAGGCCATCATCGCGCAGCTCGACCAGAAGCTCTCCGACCAAGTGAACCTCATCATGCACCATGAGGACTTCACCAAGCTCGAAGGAAGCTGGCGGGGACTGAGCCATCTGGTGAGCAACAGCGAGACCGACGAGCAGCTCCAGATCCGCGTCTTGAACGTGACCAAGAAGGAACTGGGAAAGACCTTCAAGAAGTTCAAAGGCAAGAGCTGGGACCAGAGCCCCATCTACAAGAAGCTGTACGGGGCCGAGTACGATGTGCTTGGCGGCTACCCCTACGGCTGCGTGGTTGGCGACTACGAGTTCGACCACACGCCCCCGAACGTGGCCGTTCTGCAAGGCATGATGAAGGTCGCCGCCGCCGCGCACGCGCCCTTCATCGCGGCGGCGGGCAGCAAGTTGCTCGGCATGGACTCGTGGCGTGAGGTGAATGCGCCTGCCGATCTCTCGGCCCGCATGCGCAGCCCCGAGTATGCCGGCTGGCGCGCCATGCGCGAGTCCGAGGATTCGCGCTATGTGGGTCTGACCATGCCGCGGTTCCTCTCCCGCCTGCCCTATGACCCCGAGGATAACCCGGTGGAAGAGTTCGAGTTCGCGGAAGACGTCTCCGGCGCAAACCATGACCGCTATGTCTGGTCCAACGCCGCCTACGCGATGGCCACGAACATCAATCGCTCGTTCAAGCTCTATGGCTGGTGCACCTGCATCCGCGGCGTCGAGAATGGGGGCACCGTGGACGGCCTTCCCGTGCACACCTTCGAGACTGACGAGGGTGGCGTCGAGATGAAATGCCCGACCGAGGTGGCCATCGGCGACCGGCGGGAGGCAGAGCTGTCCAAGGCAGGACTCTTGCCCCTCCTGCACCGCAAGAACACCACCTCGGCCGTCTTCATCGGCTCCCAATCCCTGCAGGCCCCCCAGGAGTACGACGATCCGGACGCGACCGCCAACGCCCAGCTCTCGGCGCGCCTGCCGTACCTGTTCGCCGTCTCCCGCTTCGCCCACTACCTGAAGTGCATCGTGCGCGACAAGGTCGGCAGCTTTGCCGAACGGGAGGATATGGAGAAGTTCCTCAACAACTGGATCGCGAAATACGTGACCAGTGACTCCCACGCCTCCGACGATGTCAAAGCCCGCTATCCGCTGGCCGAGGCCCATGTCGAAGTCTCCGAAGTGGAGGGGAACCCGGGGTACTACGCCTCGAAGTTCTTCCTCCGGCCCCACTACCAACTGGAGGGGCTCAGCGTCTCGTTGCGCTTGACCAGCAAACTGCCTTCCGCCAAGGGCGGTGGCTGATCTGCGCCTGGCCCGCAGCGGCCATCCCGCTGCGGGCACCCCAGCAGAGAAATCTCCCATTCGTTTCGTACCCGTGCCTGGCAGGGAGCCAGCCGCGGAATTGTGTGAAATCCGAGGATAGTAAAGGATCAGGACAATGGCAGGCTACATCAAATTCGAAGGGCTCGACGGCGAAGCGCTGGACAAGGGCCACAAGGGGTGGAGCGACATCATGTCGTTCTCCCAAGCGCTGACCAAGCCGGGCAGCGGCACCGGCGCCACGCGGCGACGGGGTGATGTCATCCTCGAAGACCTCATGGTGGTGAAGGAGATCGACAAGGCGACGCCGAAACTGGCCGAGGCAATCTGCAAGGGCCGCGTGTTCGCCACGGTCCAGATCGAGGTGACCGCATCGTTCACGGATGCAGGACGCGTCACCTTCTACCGAGTCGAACTGAAGAACGCCCAGGTCGCCAGCTACTCCTTCGATGGCGCCGTGCAGGCGGACGAGGTCCCGATGGAGACCGTCTGCCTCAACTTCGAGGAAATCAAGGTCACCTACACCGAGTGCGACACCACCGGCAAGACCAAGGGCAACATCGAGTACACCTGGAAGGTCGAGGAAGGCGAGTAGCCATCTTCCACCAACCCATCGCGTCCACCCCGGAAGCGCTCTGATCGCTTCCGGGGTGGATATGTCGTCACTGAAACAGGCTTCCGACTAGGAAGGCCGCTGGAAAGAGGAATCCCATGACGCCGGAGGAATACCTCAGACAAGGGGATCTGGACGCCTGTCGCATGGCGCTGGCCGCGCAGATTCGCAAGGCTCCGGACAAGGGATCGCTGCGCCTCTTCTTTGGCCAGTTGCTCGCCGTCGAAGGAGACTGGGAACGGGCCCTCAAACAGCTGGACATCGCGGGTCAGCTGGATCCCGACCTACAGCTTCTCAACCTGGTGTGCAGGCGGCTGATCCATGCCGAGATTCTGCGCGAGAAAGTCTTTCGCGGAGAGGCCAGCCCTCTGGTTCTGGGCGAACCGCCAGAGTGGCTCGCCAGCCTTCTGGAAGCGAATCGCTTGCTTGGCGAGGGGGAATTGGCAGCCGGTTGCGAGTTGCGCAACGCGGCTTTCGCCCAGGCTCCCGAAGTCGCTGGCGGGATTGACGGAGCCGACTTCGCCTGGCTAGCCGACGGGGACGGTCGGCTCGGGCCGGTGGTGGAGCTGTTCCTGGAAGGCGGCTACTACTGGTGCCCGCTGGACCACGTCCAATGCCTACGCTTCGACCCCCCGACCGAGCTGCGCGACCTGCTCTGGTTCCCGGTCACTGCTATCTGGCGGAACGGCGGCGAGGCGAAGGGCTTCCTGCCGGCACGCTACCCTGCCAGCGCGCAGACCGACGACAACCAGCTGAAGCTCTGTCGGCTGACCACGTGGTCGGAGCCCGTGGCCGAGCTCTACTACGGGCTTGGGCAGCGGGTGTTCATGACCGACGCCGGCGAGCACCCGCTCTTGGAAGTGCGCGAACTGGTGTTCCTGAGCGAGGAGGGCTAGAGGTGGCAGACCCTCTTCGGCGCTCCCTGCAAGACAAGCTCTTCCCGTGCCTGCTCAATCGCTTGACCGACGACTACCCGAAGGCCAAGCGGGAACGCCGGGAGCACCGGATCCAGACCTTGCGGCAGTATCGAGAGGCATTCCTGACGGACATTGCGTTCCTGCTCAACTCCGCGTTGCCCATGCCGCCAAAGGCCATGGCGGCAGCAGGGCTTGCGCAAACCGAATGCTCGGTGCTCTGCTACGGCGTGGAAAGCTCTTCCGGAACGTGGATATCCAGTGATCGGCTGGAGTTGGTGAGCGCGGACGTGCGCCGGGCGTTGGTGCGCTTCGAACCAAGGCTGAACCCGCGGACGCTGGACGTGCGCGTTCTCGACCAATCCAGCCCCGATACCGAAACAGGCAGCATGGTGAGCGTGGACATCCGGGGCGAACTCTGGGCCGAACCCCTGACTGAGCAGATGCTGGTACGGGCGTCGGTCGATTTGGACACGGGGCATTGGCGGGTCCGCTCGATGCGCTAGGCAGTCCTGCCGATGTCCGGCAGGCGGCACACAAAGAAGGCAAGGCACAGATGCCAGGGATCAGCAACGACTTCCTGAAGGACTACTACGAAGGGGAACTGGAGTACCTGCGCCACATGGGTGGCGAGTTCGCTCATCAGTACCCGAAGATCGCCCACCGGCTGGGACTGGACTCCTTCCAGTGCGCGGACCCCTACGTGGAACGACTGCTCGAAGGGGTCGCGTTCCTTACCGCCCGAATCCACCACAAGCTCGACCGCGAGTTCCCGAAGTTCACGGACGCATTCCTGGAGGCCCTGTTTCCGCAGTACCTGCAACCTGTGCCCTCGATGGGAATCGCGCAGTTCCAGGTCGATCCGGACGAGCAGGATCTGGCCGCCGGGGTCACTCTCCCGGCGGGATCGATGCTGCGCAGTCTCCGCGAGGTGAACGAGCAGACCTTCTGTCAGTTCACTACGGGCACGGACCTGGTCCTCTGGCCCCTGGAGGTGGTAGATGCCCGCTACTACTCCAACGACGTGGGAGCCCTCGGCCTGCCATCCGAGTCCGGCGTCAAGGCGGCCGTATCCATCACCCTCGAGGTGCCCCCGGGCTTGACGGCGGGCCAACTGGAACTGGACCGCCTGCCGCTGTTCATCCGTTCGGGCTCCCTGGAGATGGCAACACGGCTGTACGAACTGCTGTTCGCGCACTGCCACCAGGTGGTTGTCCGCACACCAGGAGACTACGTGGTCCGGAAGCGTTCGGAGACCATCCTTCCCTCCGAGTGTCTCCGCCAATGTGGGTTCGCCGACGACGAGGCCCTCGTTCCCCACGACGAACGGACCTTCAGCGGCTTCCGTCTGCTGCGCGAGTACTTCTCGCTGCCCGAACGGTTCCTCTTCTTCGAGGTGGATGGACTGCGCCCCGCCCTTCAGAAGCTCGATTCCGAACGCATCGAGCTAGTGTTCGTCTTCGACGCCAACGACCATCTTCTCGGGCGGCAACTGCGCCCCGAGACATTCGTCACCAACTGCGTACCGGTGATCAACTCCTTCCCAAAACAGATCGACAACGTCCACGTGAGCGCCGGCAAGGCCGACTTCCACGTGGTGGCCGACCGCACCCGCCCGGCGGATTTCGAGGTGTTGAGCCTAACTCAGGTCAAGGGGTATGCCGGCGCCGGCGAAACCGTCCTCTTCCGCCCCTTCTACTCCAGCGATGCGTTCCACTGGGACAGTGAGGGCGGCCATGGGCAGGCCTACTACACGCTACGCCGGGAAGCCCGGCGCCTGTCGACCACAGAGACCGAGAGGGGCCCCCGCACGTCATATCTCGGCGGCGAGGTCTTCCTCTCAATGGTCGATGCGGCGGCGCCGCCCTTTGGCAGCGTCAGCGATCTGAGCCTGAAGGGCATCTGCTCAAACCGTGACCTCCCCCTGCTGATGTCCCTGGACGAAACCGGAGACTTCTCACTCGACGTGAGTGCACCAGTCCTGGCCATCCGGTGCATCGTCGGTCCCACCGCCCCCCGACCGTCGCTGGCGGGGAAGACCTCCGATTGGCGGGTCCTGAATCATCTGGCGACAAACTACCTGTCCCTGGTCAACGCGGACCGCGGCGAGGCAGCGGGGGCATTGCGCGAGATCCTGGCGCTCTACGGAGATGTCAACGATCCCGCCGTCCGCCGCCAGATCGACGGTCTGGTCGAGGTCTCCTCCGAACCGGTCATTCGCCGCTTGGCGGCAGCGGGACCGGTCGCTTTTGGGCGTGGGTTGGCGGTGAAACTCACCTTCTCGGAGAACGCCTTTCCCGGCGCGGGCGTGTTCCTTCTCGGCACCATTCTCGCCCGGTTCCTGTCGAGGTACGTGTCCATCAACTCCTTTGTGGAGACGGTCCTGTGTTCGCTTGAGCGGGGCACGATCATGCACTGGCCCGCCCGACCGGGGGAGAAACCGGTGCTCTGATGACTAGCCTGGCGCACGAAACCTACCGGCGTGGTTTTTTCGAGGCCCTGCGGCAGCTCGAGTGCGAGTCCCCCGACTCGCCCCGCATCGGCCACGCCGACCTGCCGGACCAGGAGGCCTGTCGCTTCGGGCAAACCGTGGATCTCGGCTTTCCGGCAACGGATCTCCACCGCTGGGTCGAGGGCACCGGGCCATTCCCCCCTTCCCTGCTGGTCTATTGCTTCGGCCTGACTGGACCATCGGGACCCATGCCGACCTCCTTCACGGAATACGTCTATGGTCGCTTGCTCCGCCACGGCGACCCCACCTGGACAAAATTCCTGGACGTGTTCCACCACCGTCTCATCTCGCTCTTCTACCGGGTCTGGGCAGAACACCGGCACACCGTCTCCTTCGACCGGGCCGACGATCCCATGGGGCGCTGCCTGGCTTCGCTTCTCGGCTTCGGAACCCCAGCGTTCCACAACCGCGACAGCCTGTCCCGGGAGACCAAGCTGCATGTCGGAGGGCGCCTGTTGGCGGCGCCACCCCACGCCGAGGGGCTGCGGGCCATTCTGTCAAGGTATTTCGGCCTCCCTGTGGACGTGAAGGAGTTCGTCGGGCACTGGTGGGTTCTCCCGGAGGACTGCCGGACGCGCCTTGGCCTTCCCGACGGCAATGCGGAACTGGGGAAGACAGCCATTCTAGGCGAGCGTGTGTGGGATCGCAGCAGCCAGTTCCGCGTGCGCTTGGGACCGATGACGCTGCGCCGCTACCACGCCCTCCTTCCCCCCACCCGGGGAATGCGGCAGGTGCGTGACTGGCTGCTCACCTACGTGGGGCTGGAGTTGGACTGGGAGGTGCAGCTAGCGATTCGCGGCCAGGACGTACCGGGGATCCGCCTCGATAAGAAGGGCGGTCCTCAAGACCCAGGAAGCGACCCGGTCGAATGTCGCGGCAAGCTGCTTGGTTGGACAAGCTGGCTCGCCGACGGACCGCAGGAACGAGACCGCGACGATCTGAACATCAGTAACCGGCGCTTGCCGGACTTCCCGCCTGACGAAGTGGCAAAGCAGGACTCCCCGGAGGGGGAGGATACGTTGACCGTCGGAAAACTGAACACCAGGAGGTAGGCGATCATGGCCGAGATTCAACGCAGCGTTCTGTTCGGTAAACTCACCAGCACGGGCTACAAATCGCTCGAGAGCGCCACGGTGTTCTGCAAGCTCCGTGGCAATCCCTACGTGGAGCTGGTTCACTGGCTCCAGCAGATCCTTCAACTCCAGGACTCCGACATCCATCGCGTCCTCCGGCATTTCGGCGTGGACCTGTCGCGCCTGGCAACGGACGTCACCACCCAACTGGACCGCCTCCCGCGCGGAGCCTCATCCCTGTCCGGCCTCTCATCGCAGCTCGACGAGATCATGGAGCGCGCTTGGGTCTTTGCCTCTCTGCTCTTCGGCCACTCCCGCATCCGTACGGGATACCTGCTGGTCGGCGCCCTCGAGAGCCGGAACCTGACCGCTGTCCTGCAGGGCATCTCGGCAGAGCTCCGCAAGATCAAGCGCGATGGTCTAGCCGACGAGTTCGCAGCCATCACCAGCGGTTCCCCCGAGGACAACGAGATGGGCGGCAACGACGCCACGGTCTCCGGCGGGGCCGATCCCGGCGAGTCGAGCGCGGCCATGTCCCCGGCAGAGATGGGGAAACAGGAAGCGCTGTCCCGCTATGCCGTGGATCTGACCGCCAAGGCAAGGTCCGGGACCATGGACCCGATCCTGGCGCGCGATGCCGAGATCCGGCAGATCATGGACATCCTCATGCGCCGCCGTCAGAACAACCCGATCCTCACCGGCGAAGCCGGCGTCGGCAAAACCGCCGTAGTGGAAGGCGTCGCGCAGCGCATCGCCGCTGGCGATGTCCCCCCCGCCTTGCGCGATGTCTCGCTCCTCTCTCTTGACCTCGGCCTCCTCCAGGCCGGGGCCAGCATGAAGGGTGAGTTCGAGAACCGCCTCAAACAGGTCATCGAGGAGGTCCAGTCCTCCCCGAAACCGATCATTCTATTCATCGACGAGGCCCATCGCCTGGTCGGTGCAGGGGGCGCCGCGGGCCAGAACGACGCCGCCAACCTGCTGAAACCCGCCCTCGCCCGAGGCACGCTCCGCACCATCGCCGCCACCACCTGGGCGGAGTACAAACGCTACTTCGAGAAGGACCCGGCCCTGACCCGCCGCTTCCAGGTGGTGAAGATCGAGGAGCCCAGCGAAGACAACGCCCTCGTCATGATGCGCGGCCTGGCCGCAGTCAGCGAGAAGCATCACAAGGTCCAGGTCATGGATGGCGCCCTGGATGCGGCCGTGCGCCTTTCGCACCGCTATATTCCCGCCCGCCAGCTTCCCGACAAGGCGGTCAGCCTGCTCGATACCGCCTGCGCGCGGGTGGCGATCAGCCAGCATGCCACCCCGGCGGAGGTGGAAGACTGCACACGCTGTATCACATTCCTGGAGAACGAGCTCGAGATCCTCGATCGGGAACAGGAGATCGGCATAGACCACACGTTCAGAACCGAGAAGGTGAAGGCGGAGATTGCCGAGCACAGCGAACGGCTCGTAGGACTGACCAAGCGATGGGACGAGGAAAAGGGACTCGTCCAGCAGATCCTCGACCTCCGTGCCACCTTGCGGACCACCGGCGACGGGAAGGTGGACGACGTCCCGGAAGCCGACCCACCCGAGGCCCAGGAACAACCGGAAACGGAGCCTCCCCCCGAGGAAGCCGCTGAGCCGGTGGTGGATCGGGAAGCCGTCTTCGAAGAGCTCAAAGCGAAACAGGAGCAACTGGCCGAACTCCAAGGCGAGAATGCCCTGATCATGCCCTCTGTCGATGCGCAGGCCGTGGCCGCAGTGGTCGGCGACTGGACCGGCATCCCGGTGGGCAAGATGGTCAAGAATGAGATCGAGTCCGTCCTGCGCCTGGCCGATACGCTGGAAAGCCGCGTGGTCGGCCAGCGCCATGCCCTGGATGCCATCGCTCAGCGAATCCGGACCTCCCGGGCAGGCATGGAAGACGAGCGCAAGCCCATCGGCGTGTTCCTCCTGGTGGGACCCAGCGGCGTGGGCAAAACCGAAAGTGCCCTGGCCCTCTCCGACGCCCTCTACGGCGGCGAGCAGAACCTGATCACGATCAACATGAGCGAGTTCCAGGAGGCCCACACGGTCTCCACGCTCAAGGGTGCCCCTCCGGGCTACGTCGGCTACGGCGAAGGCGGCGTTCTTACCGAGGCCGTGCGCCGGCGCCCCTACAGCGTCGTCCTGCTGGATGAGATCGAGAAGGCCCACTCCGACGTGCACGAGATCTTCTTCCAAGTCTTCGACAAAGGCTGGATGGAGGACGGTGAGGGCCGCGGCATCGACTTCAAGAACACCGTCATTCTGCTGACCAGCAACGTGGGCAGCGACCTGATTCAGAAGATGTGCGACGATCCCGACCTTCTGCCAGATCCCGAGGGCCTGCAACGCGCCCTGCGCGAGCCCCTGCGCAAGGTCTTTCCGGCCGCTCTCCTTGGGCGTCTCATCGTCGTGCCCTACTACCCCATCACCGACGAGATGCTCGACTTGATCACCCGGCTCAATCTGAGCAAGATCGCCAAGCGCCTGGCCAAACGACGGGACATCGAGTTCACTTACAGCGAGGAAGTCATCGACTTGGTGAAGTCCCGTTGCACGGAAGTGGAAAGCGGGGCCAGGGCCGTGGACGCGATTCTCACCCACTCGTTGTTGCCCACCATCAGCAAGGAGTACCTCGTGCGACTCGCTGCGGGCGAACCCGTGACCCGCGTCGCCGTCAGCGTGAAGGACGACGACTTCCACTACGAATTCGGCGCTGCCGAGTAGCCCCGGACATGCCTCCGTCGGGGCGGGCCGTATGGCCCGCCCTTGAGGCCCGTTAACCATGAGTCATAGCCGGAATGGCACCATGCGCCGCCATGCCCTGAGACTCGGGCAACACCTGTTGCTTCTTCTGGGGCTGAGCATGCTGATCCCAGTCTACTCGTCCATCAGCAACGTGATTGCGTTGCGCAACAGACAGATCGCCCTGTCTGTCTCGATGGTCTTAGCCAGTCGTGTGCTGGCGCTCTGGCGGGGCGACCGCGAGACGGTCCTGGATGCGATCCTGACCGTGGCGGCGTTTGCCCTCTTCGCCGTTGGCCTGAAACTGCGTCTGGGGGGGTAAGGCCGGATCGGGAGCACGTTCCTTGAGCAGCCGCACCGTCCAACAGCCGCGGAGAAGTGACGATGCATGGCTGGCCATGGGCTATGGACAGGGATAGAGTGCGAGCAGGACCGATCACACGAAAGGACTCCCGCCCATGACACCTCGCGAAATCATCCTGGCGAATATCGCGTTCGAGTGCGACGACCGCATCGGCTTTGCCTTCGGCGGCGGGCGGCGCAACGACTTCACGGGCGGGGGCTGCCGCCACCAGATTCCCACGAAGACCTGGACCGAGGGAGACTACGAATACTCCACCGATATCTGGGGCAATACGTGGTTCCGGCTGGTCGGTCTCTCCAAGGGCGGCGAGATCTTCCGACCCGTGCTGGAGGACTGGGATGATCTGGACACGCTGGAGATGCCCGACCTCGGCAACCCGGACTACTACGAAGCCGTCCGCGCGGTGGGTGCCTCGGATACCGACCGCTTCAAGGTCGCCAGCATGCCTGGCTGGCCCTTCGCCACCTGCCGCTACATGCGCAAGATGGAGATCTACTTCGCCGATCTCGTCCTGGAACGCGAGCGCATCGATATTCTGCATGATCGAGTCACGACTGTTTTCGAGGAGATGATCGACCGCTTTGGCGAGGCGGGCATGGATGGCATCTTCTTCTGCGAGGACCTTGGAGTGCAGGATCGCGTGCTCATCGGCCCCGCCATGTGGAACGACATCTACCGGCCACTGTACGAGCGTCTTACCAGCCGTGCACACGCCCATGGCATGAAGGTGATCCAGCATTCCTGCGGGTATAACTGGGAGCTCGTGGATCCGCTCTGCGAGGCCGGGATCGACTGCCTGCAATTTGATCAGCCTGCCGTCTACAACCAGCCCGAACTGGCCGCCAAACTGCGCCAGCACGGGGTCGGGCTCTACTCCCCCTGCGACATCCAGAAGGTACTGCCCACCGGCAACCGCGAGTTCATCGAAGCCGAGACCAAACGGCTGGTGGAGAACTTCCGGGGGGGGCTCATCAGCAAAAACTACGGCGACCTGCACGGGATCGGGGTCGAGCCCGAATGGGACCAGTGGGCCTACGACGAGTTCGTCCGCTGTGGGATTCCCGAGGAGGCCTAGTCGGCCATGGCTGATCTCTGGCAACAGGTTCGCGCGCTACGCGCGAGCGCCTACGCAGAACTAGCCGCCCTACCTGCGCCTTTGCGCGAAGCGCGGTTGCTGCACGCGGTCCTGGCTGGCATCCCCGTCGGCATCCCAGATGGCGACCTGCTGGCGGGTGACTTCGGCCCCGCCTTCGGCGAGATGGTGGCGGATGCCTCGCCGCCCGCTCCCGGCCTGCCCGGCGCTCCCGATGGGGAGCTTTGGCAGGCGCTCAATCGCTGGCATATCCGGGCTGGCTACACGCTCGCCCATACCACGGTGGACTACCCACTCGTCCTTCAGAAGGGACTTGCGGCCATAGCGGCCGAGGCCCGCACACGGAACGCGAATGAGACCGTTCCCGAGCGCCGAGCCCACCGCGAAGCCATGGCCCTGGCTCTGGAGGCCGTGATCGCTTGGGCCGAGCGCTTTGCGGATCTGGCCGATAGTCTGGCCTTGCCCGAGATCGCCGCCCGCTGTCGGCGCGTACCGCGCGGACCGGCGCGCACCTTTGCCGAGGCCATGCAGGCTGTGTGGCTCACCCATGCCGCCGTAGGAATCTCCGAGCTCTGCCAATCCTCCCTCTCTCTGGGACGGTTGGACCAGTACGCCCTCCCCTACTTCATGGGGAACGAACAGGCCCGCCCGTTCCTGAGGGCTCTCTTCGCCAAGCTCAACCGCTATGGCGATGCGGCCTGCGCCCTCAATCTGGGCGGTGCAGATGCGACCGGAGGAGATCTCTACAACGACCTATCGCGGCTGATTGTGGATGTGGTCGAGAAACGCCACGACGCCGCGCCGATTCTGGCCGCCCGCGTGCATGGCAGCATGAGAGAAGCCGACCTTGACCAGCTCACCGATCCTGCCTTACTGCGCCTGTCGCAACCCACGTTCTACGGTGAGGAGCCCTGCCGCGAGGCCCTGCGGCGGCGAGGTGTGCCCGAACCAAATCTTCCCGAGTGGTGCGCAAACAGCTGCATGGGGCTGATGATGCCC
The DNA here is from genome assembly GCA_018648945.1 of Victivallales bacterium. Next base: position 23,002 of record JABGQJ010000004.1, on the reverse strand, counting down.
GGCGCGGAAATCGCGGACATGTGGGCCGGTGTGGTCACCTGGTTGCTGCCACTCGAACTGGCGCTGAATGCGGGGCGGCCCTTTGTGGGGGAACTGCCGCTGGCCTTGGTTACCACTCCCCGCCGGAACTATGCGACTTTCCCGGAACTGGTCGATCAAGTGATGGCCTACGTCGATGAGTTCGTTGCTCTCTGCATCGACCGGAACCGGCGACAGACTGCACGGGTCGCGGACGAGTTCCCCAACCCCTATCTTTCCGCCCTTACCGCCGACTGCATCGCCAGAGGCATGGATCGGGCCGGCGGCGGCGCGCGCTACCATGCAGGCACCATCGAGGCCTTTGGCTTGGTCAACGTCGCCGATGCCCTGCACACAATCCGCGCCCTCCATTTCGGGAGGGGCGAGCACACTCTGGCGGAACTGACCGCCGCCGCTCGAGCCGACTTCGCTGGGCACGATGAACTGCTGGCTGAGATTCGCCGTCTGCCCAAGGTGGGCGACGGTGACGCCGCCGTGGATGCCCTGGCTCGGGAACTAGCCGACCGGTTCGCTGCCATCGTTCGCCGCCACTCTCCCGACCGTCCCCAATACCTGCCCTCCTTCCATACCCTCAATGCCCACATCCCCGCCGGTGCGGCCTACGGTGCCAGCCTGGATGGACGCCGGGCCGGTGACCCTCTCGCCAAGAACGTGGGACCAACCCTCCTCGGTCGTCCCCGCGCCCATACCAGCGTCACTCAGTCCGCCGCTCGCCTGCCACAGCGCGACTTCGCCGCTGGCCAGGCCCTCGACCTCAGCATCGATGCCGAGAGCCTGCGCCCATTGCCCGCCCGCCGAGCCTTCCAGGGCCTTTTGCGCACGTACTTCGCTGAAGGCGGGCTCCAAATCCAAGTCAACGGGCTCACCGCTGCCAAGCTCCGCGCTGCCATCGCCCAGCCCGAAGCCCATGCTGACCTGCTCGTACGCATGGGCGGGTACAGCGCCCGCTTCGTCACCCTCTCTCCGGTCATCCAGCAGGAGATGGTCAGCCGCTTTGAGGCGGGGCTCTGAGGGAGGGGCAAGGTGGACGACATGGACCGCATGGACGTGATGGACGATGGACAGAGCACAAAGCGGCGATGGGGCGCAAGCACGTTCGCTTCCGCTGCCCATTCTCCCGAAAACTGCCGCGTGGCCACATGACATCGCTCGTCGGGCGGGTATGGTTCGCCAGTTGCCCTCCCCGTGTTCTGGTTGGACCCACAAGGAGTAATGACGGATGTCGGACGTACTTCGCGTTGGTATCGTTGGCTGTGGCATGATCGCCAAGAAGAACCACCTGCCAGGCTTCCGCAGCGCCGGTGGCTGGAAGGTGACCGCCCTCTGTGATGTCCTCCCCGAGCGCATGGCTGAGAAGGCCGAGGAGTTCGACCTGCAAGATGCCGCGCGGTTCGAGAAGGACACCGACCTCTTTGCCTCCGGGCTAGTCGATGCCGTTGCCATCTGCACCCCGAACGACTGCCATTTCCCCCAGACCATGGCCGCCTGCAAGGCTGGCCTGCACGTGCTTTGCGAGAAGCCCATGGCAGGCTCCCTCGCTCAGTGCACCCAAATGATCGAGGCCGCGAAGCAGGCAGGGGTCGTGCTGCAGATCAACCAGAGCATCCGCTATAGCGCTCCCTACCGGACCATCGTCAACAAGGTCGAAGAAGGGGCCATCGGCGAGCCCTTCCACATCCGCTGCATCCGCGCGGGCAACGGCACGCCCAACAAGGGCTGGAGCCCCGGGGCCGACTGGTTTGTCCAGAAAAAGCACGAAGGCGGCATGCTGGTGGATATCGGCATCCACATGGCCGACCTTATGCGCCAGGTCATGGGCCCGGCCACCAAGGTCGCCGGCCTGGTGGACACGCGTCTGCCCGATATCGATGTACCCGACAACATCAGTGCCCTCTACCGCTATGCCAACGGCGGCACCGGCGTGCTCGAGCTTTCCTGGACTCTCCCCGGCGGCGCTGGCTTCCTGGAGATCTACGGCACCAAGGGGCGCATCCGCATGGGCTTCAAAGGCAATATCGTCGAGCTGTGGCAGGATGGGGCCGAGGGTGGCGAGACCACCCTTGCAGCTGTCCCGCAACCGAACAGCCAGACCGTCTTCGCCCGCGCCATCAAGGGCGAGGAGCCATCCTGGACTCCCGGCGAATACGGTCGCCGCGCCCTCGCTCTCTGCCTGGGTGCCCAGGAATCCAGCGAGTCCGGCAAGTGGATCGACATCCCGGCCTTTGCCGGCGAAGAGAGCTGCTAGGGGGAGGCTGAATTCAGAATTCAGAATTCAGGAGCCAGGAGTCAGGAGTCGGAACGAAGAGGAAGAGAACAGCAAGAAGCGCGTATCACGAACACAATGCAAGTAGACTAACCCAGAACCATCGGAGATCGTGTCATGAAGATTGGTGTGAGTTCCTACAGCTACAGTCGCTTGGTCCGCAGTGGCCAGATGCAGCAGATCGAGGTGATTGCGAAGGCCAAGGAAATGGGCTTCGATGTCATCGAATTCTCAACCATCGCCGTGCCCGAGGGCAAGACCCTGGCCGGATTCGCCGCCGAACTGAAGGCCGAGGCCGAGAAGGTCGGCATCGAGATCGCCAACTACACCATCGGCGCCGACTTCCTCAAGGGCTCCGGCGGCGACATTGACGCCGAAATCGAACGGGTCAAGACCGAAGTCGATATCGCCGTGATCCTCGGCGTTCCCGGCATGCGCCACGACGCCACCGGCGGCTTTGCCGCCGACCACGTCGGTCCGAAGAGCTTTGCGGCCGCCATTCCGCGCCTCGCCAAGGGTTGCCGCGCCGTCACCGAGTATGCCGCCACGAAGGGCATCAAGACCATGGTCGAGAACCACGGTCTCTTCTGCCAGGACAGCATCCGGGTCGAGGCCCTGGTCACCGCCGTCGACCACCCGAACTTCGGCGTCCTCGTGGACATGGGCAACTTCATCTGCGTGGACGATGATCCCGCGATGGCGGTCGGTCGCCTGCTCCCCTATGCCTTCCACTGCCATGCCAAGGACTTCCACCTGAAGCCCGGCACGGGTGTCTTCCCCGGCCAGGGCTGGGCCCTCACCCGCGCCGGCAACTACCGTCGCGGCGCGATCATCGGCCATGGAAATGTGCCAGTTGTCCAATGCATCCGCATCATGAAGAAGGGCGGCTTCGACGGCGTCCTCTCCATCGAATTCGAAGGCATGGAAGAGGTCCTGTCCGGCATCCAGATCGGCCACGACAACCTCCGCCGCTTCGTCGAGATGGCGTAGCCACTCCCCCTGACCCACACGCGCCGCCGCACCGGACCCCCGGTCGGCGGCGCGTTGCGTTCGGGCTACCTCATCTCGAATAGCGTGGCATGGCCCACTTCGTCGGTGACCAGCAAGCGGTTGCCTCGGGTGGCCAAGGCGGAGGGAGCGCCCGGCACATGGCCGCGGGCGACCACGGTTCCCTTGGCATCAAGCACAGCCACGGTCCCATCGGCGCAGGTCACGGCCAAGGTGGGGCCGGGCAATGCGGCCAAGTGGGACACCGGTGCCCCGAGGTCCGTCCGCCAGACCACCTGCCCTTTGCCGTCGAGCGCATAGACATTGAAGGACAGGGAGGACGCAACCACTTCGGGCGTGCCATCGCCGTCCAGATCCTGGCAGAGCAAGCCAGTCACCTCATCGCCTGCATTGAACTGCCAGAGGGGCTTGCCGTCGCCATTCGCGGCCTGGATAAGGGTGTCTTCCCCGCCGAAGAAGGCCTCTTGCTTGCCGTCGCCGTCCAAATCGGCGGCGGCGATCACATTGCTGCCGGGGCCACCGCGAGTGCGGTAGCGCCAGCGCTGCTTGCCGGCCTGATCCACGGCCGTCCACCAGTAGTAGGAGGTGCCCAGCAGGGCTTCCTGGGCGCCATCACCATCGAGGTCGGCAACACAAGCTGCCGTCGAGGAGTGCACGGTCTCGAAATGCCAAAGGTACTCCCCCTTGCCGTCGAGGGCGTGGAAGCGCCAGTTGTCCGCGCCCGCCAACACCACCTGCCCCTTGGCAGTCTGCATGGGGGTGAGAACACGGACCACGCCACGCCTCTTGTAGACCGGAATGGGGTATTCCCAGAGAGCTTTGCCGTCGAGAGCGAAGCCGAACACGCAGGCATCGTCGCCGCCTGCCACCAAGGTGCGCGTGCCGTTGCCCGCGAAGTCCACCGCGGCGAGGGCGCGGACGGCGCGGCGACAGTCCATGCGAACCACCAGCTTCCCCTGGTCATCGAGCCGCAGCAGGGCTCCGGAGCTGCCACCGAGCACGATATCGTCCCTGCCATCGCCATCGAGGTCATCAAGCACAGCGCAGAGGTAGGGATCGCCGGGCTTGCCGCCAGCCAGACGCCGTTGGTCGAGCCACGCGCCCTTGGCCAGCAGCTGCAGTTCGGCGAGGTAGACGCCGGTGCCGGGGCGCGGCGTCAGGATCAGGCGCAGGTGGCGAACGGACCCGGCGAGAGGCAGGTCGTGGCGAACCGGCGTCCCCCAGCTCGGATGGATCTTCTCGTCGCGCTGATCGATCAGGGGCTTGAGGTCAGCAGGGCCGCTGCCCCCCAAAATGCGAATGCGGGCCAACTGGAAGATATCGCCCTTGCTGGAGGAGGTGGCAAACCACGCGTCGAGCTGGCAATTCAGCAGGTCCACGGGTTTCTCGAACACCAGGTCAAGGGTTACCTCCTGGTCGGATGCCCACTGGGTGGCGGCGGGCACGCCGAGGAGAACGCCGTCGAAGAGGTTCGCGGTTGTGTTCCCGCCCACCTTGCCGCCAAAGGGATTAAGCTCGCGGGGGTCAGGCGAGCAGGTGAGACGCAGACCGGCGTCCACGCGGTTTGACGCCTTGGCGTTGGCGGTGACCAGATGCCCCTCGGGACGGTCGAGGAAAGACCAAAGCTGCTTCAGTTCCCTGACGCCTGCGGTCTCTTCCGCGCCCCGCGGGGGTGGCCTGGGGGCGACGGCGAGCAACCCACCCATGGCCTCGGCCACTTCATCGGGCCTGGTATCAAGTTCCCAGGTATCCGTGCGCGTGCCCGCATCGGTCTGGATGTGGGTCTGCCCATTGGCGAGATCGATGGTCATGTTGATGGGGGTCGGCACCTGCTTGGACATGGCTTCGTTGGAGACACTGCGGAAGTTGGCCGCCCAGGCCCGGCGCGGATTCAGGGCCAGAGCTTGAGCCGAGAACGTGCCCATCTCGCCCAAATCGATCCGTCCCTTCTCGTCGCCTACGGCCAGCACCAACGGTTCGTTTCCGCCGACCACGGCGAAGGCGCTGTCCCCGAGCCAGCGCAAGCGGAGCTCGGAGGGCTCGTCGCCGGAGGCATGAAGCAGCGTGGCGAAGGTACGCGATTGCCCCGCGTTCAGCTTGGCGCGCACGATTCCCTGAAGGGCCTGGATCGTGGGGTCGTCCACATGAGGGTAGCTGTTCCAGTTACTGGCCTGCTCGTGATCCAGGGATAGCAGCGGGGTGGTGTTGTCGGATAGGGCGATGCGCGCATATTGCTCATGCTGTTCCACATCCAGTGCGCCGTCCTTCAGCTGGCAGTTGCCAAGGGTCTGCCAGATAGCGCGGACGCTGTAGTCGCCGGCTTCGCGCGCCTGCACGCGGTCCACCGCCACGAAGTAGCCATTCTTCAGCCAGAAGATGGTCCGCGTCCAGTCCATGCCCGCATAGCCGCTCATCTTGGTGGCGGAGATGGCCATGCCTGGCAGATCGGTGCTCACCTGCATTTCGGCGAAGCCAGGCAGCGGCCCGGATTGGCCGTCCTTGAGAATGAGGAGGGTGTTGTGGTGTTTGGGGAGGGACTTGATGTAATCCGTATCGGCCAGCCAGATCCGGTCGTTCTGGGTCCACTGCAGGACCGCGTTCGCATCGCGATGCCCATGCCCGCCGCGCGCGAGACCGTCCAGCAGAAGGTAGGTCGATTGAGGGTCGAAACCGTCGCGGAAGCTGACCTTGTCGAAGGTCAGGGAGAAGTCCGGATCACCCTCCTTGTCGAAGGTGTCGTACCATGGGCGGGTCAGCGGCCAGACATTGAGGCCCGCCAGTTCGCTGGGTGGTGTGGTGTCGGTCACGGGCAGGTTGTAGCCGCGCAACATCGGTCGGTCGCGAATGCTGGTCTTGCGCTGGAGCGCCCAGCCGACCTTGGGATCGCGGTCGTACCAATACGCCTTGCGCAGGACCTCGATGCTCGGGCCCCAACACATCCAGCCGCCCACGTCGCCGTAGGGTGCCTGATAGCCCAAACCGTTCATGTTCAGCACCACGAAGTCGGCATTCTGGCGCGCGCAGCCCTTTTCGAAGTGGGTCAGGTCACCGGCGGCCATGGAATACAGCATCACATGGTCAATGGTAAGCCACTGATAGCTGTTGCAATCGCAGTGGGGCTTGGTGGTCGCGATCTGGAATTCGAAGACCTCCTTCGCCTGGTCCAGCCAGAGCTTGCCCTGCCACGCCTCGTAGTGGTTCCAGAAATACTCGCCAGCGTAGAAGCAACCCAGGGCAGGGAAGGTGGTATGGTTGAAGCGGACCGATGTGCCGTGGGCACGCCCCTTGTGGGCGAGGTCGGAGATCCAGTGATAGAGAATCTTGGTCACCTCCAGGCGTTGCGCGTCGGTCAGGGCCGGGCATTCCTCCACCGCATCCCAGGCCGGAAAGACCTTGTAGATGCGGAAGTCCGAATCCATGCCCCAGGGCCCGCCGTAGGTGGTGGGTTTGGTCAGGTAGTGTTCGTGCGCCCGCTGGATCATCCAGACAAACATCTGGGCATACTCGGGGCGACGGGTCAGGGCGTAGTTGCTCCCCAGTCCATCCGCATACCGAAACAGCCCAGTATGCATGCCCGCCTTCAGCGCCTTTTCGGCCGACTTGTGCTGCTTCTCCACCCAGGCCTCGCCCAGCTTCTCCGTGAAAGGCCGTCCCCAGCTCTTTGCCGCCATGCCCTCGAGCTTGGCGGCGAAGACCGGGGGGAGACTCTTGATGCCGGGCTGAAGCTGTTTGGCGAATTCCGCCACGGCCAGCTTGGCACCAGCCAGGTCGCTGGCCCCAAGCACAACCATATTCGTCCCATTACCGAAGGGATCATGGACCGTGCGCACGTCATAGCCAGCGGGCCCCGGCATCAACCCATCCGCAAAGGTGAGTCCGTGCGAGTAGGGGAACAGGAAGGCTCGGTTGTTGCCCACATTGCCCAGCAGAACGGAAACGACCTGTGCGGGCATGGCCGCGGCGGCAGCCTTGGGAGTCACCCGCTTGGGACGAATCCCGGTGGCCTTCTCGAACATGGTCACCAGTTCGTCGCCCAGCTCCTGCCAGCCCGCTGCCTCTGGGACCACCACCTGCACCGACGTCAGAGGCGTCTCGGTCACGCGGGGCCTCACTCTCTCCAGGTCGGCAATGTCGGTGATCTTGGCGCCGCCAAGCTGGAGATCATCGACCAAAATGCTCGTGACCGCCTGCCGGGAAGAGTAGATGTAGATACGCGCGTGCGTTGTATCGGCCGGGGCCGAAACCCCGACGTAGCTTGTGACGAAGCCGTCCTTGCCCGCCTCCAACGTGACTTGCCCTAAGCGGTTCGACGGCAGGAAGCGCAATTGCAGGTACCAGGAGCCCGACGCCGCGCCCGGCACTGCCTTCGCCTTTGCCGAGAGCTGGTAGTGGAGCTTGGGCTTCACCGGGAAGAGCTGCTGGATGCCGATCTCCTCGGTGTCGTCCTCGTCGATGAGCTTCAGCGCCTTGCCCTCGCCAACGGGCACCAACTCGCGGCGGCGCTGAGGGGACGCGCTCTTGTAAGCCGCCCACCCCACCGGCACGCCCTTCTCGAAGCCCTCCTCGAAGGAGAGGTTCTTCACCGTCACCGGTGTCATCCCCGGAATCGGCGGGGGTTCCTTTGCCAACATGGACAGGGGAACGAGCAGAGCTAGCAGCAGCATGGAGCGCATGGGATCACTTCCTTGGTCACAGTCTTGCAGAGGCCGTCAACCTACCGTGTGGTCGTTCCGCTGACCACCCCATGCCCCGCCACAGGTTGCCACGAGCGGTTGTGCCGCTATGCTTCCATGCTCTGGCGTTTCTGCGGTGTAGCTCTCTGTCCGCCGCCAGCAACCGAAAGGACTCCATGTGACATTCCGGGCCTTTGCCATCGGCATCGTGTGTGCGTTGTTCATCGCCGGCTTCGGCTACGTGAACGACTGGATCTGGGATCTTGAGCGCTTCACCAGCGGGCATATGATTCCGGTTATGGTGATCGGGCCACTGTTTCTCTTTGTCGCCACGCTGAACCAGTTGCTCTTCCGGGTGAAGCAGCGTTGGGCGTTCACGGGCCGGGAATTGGCCGTGGTCTTCGTGATCACCGCCGCTGCCTGCAGCGTGCCGGGGCGGAACCTGATGGAGCACTTCACCCAAGTGCTGATCATGCCCCACCAGGTGTACAAGGTCAACCCGGGCTGGAAGGACAAGGAGCTGATCAAGTACTTCCCGAAGGGCGCTCTGGTGGACCCGGAGCACAGTCCCAACGTGCTAAACGGCTACGTCACCGGCATGGCGGAGCCAGAAGACAAGGAACTTCCCTTTGCCGACCGCATGAAGGAGAGGTTCAGGCGGGTGCCTTGGTCAGCTTGGCTTCCGCCGCTCCGCATCTGGCTGCCAATCATCCTGCTGGGCATGGTCTGCTACGGGTGCCTGGCTCTGATCCTGCACAAGCAGTGGTCGCAGCACGAGCACTTGGCCTATCCCATCGCCGAGTTCGTCTCGTCCCTGCTCAGCCGGAAGGACAACGAATCGACGCCACCCGCACTCCGCGAGCGAATGTTCTGGATCGGCTTGGCCGTCGTGCTGGCGATCCGGCTGAACAATGGGCTGTGCGTGTGGTTCCCCGAGCACATGATCCCGGTCCAGCTGAGGTTCTCGTTTCATCCTTTCCTCAAGATCTTCCCAGTGGCGCGCAAGGTTCTGTGGGGCACGGGCTTGTTCCGCTTCGAGCTGTTCCCCGTGATGGTGGCATTCGCCTTCCTGCTGAGCACCGAGATCTCGTTCACCATGGGGGTCTCGCAGATTGCCTGGATGCTGTTCGCCGCACCGCTGGTCACGGTGGGAATGGACTTCACCACCGACTACAGCGGCATGGGCTGGTCCGGCTGGCAGCGCGGGGGCAGCTACATCGCCTATGCGCTGATGCTGGCCTACACCGGGCGCTACTACTACGGGAGCCTGCTTCGGTCTGCCACGACCAAATGGAATCTGCGGGAAGACGCCGATCGCTATGCAGTCTGGGCTACCCGGTTCCTGTTTGTGGCTGGCGTGTCGATCGTGGTCCTGGTGAGCCGCCTGGGCGTGGCCTGGCCGTTCGCGGCGGGGACCGTGGGCCTGGGATTGCTGTCCTGCGTGGTGGTGTCCCGCATCAGTGTGGAGACGGGGTTGTTCTTCATCCATCCTCGCTGGCAGCCGTTCAGTTTCCTGCTGGCCATGCTCGGCGGATACCTGGTGAACCCCAGCACCCTGGTGGCGATGGTCATGGTCTGCTTCATGTTCAGCATCGACCAAAGCCAGGCCTACCTGCCCTATCTGGCCAACGGTCTCAAGGTCTGCGAACGCCTGCGCGTGCCCAAGGTCCGCCTGGCCAGCACGACCCTGGTGGTGTGCGCGTTGGGGATCGTCCTGGCAGTGGTAATCGGGCTGGTCGCCACCTACGATGCCGGGACGCCGAAACAATGCCGCTGGTCGTATGATGTCCTCCCCAAGCTGCCCTTCAAGGCGGTGGAGCCCGAGATCCTGCAGCTTAAGGGCGAGGGTCGCCTGGAAGCCGCCGAGACCGTGCCCTGGTACTCCAAGCTGGATAGCGTCCGTCCCAAGCGCAACGCCCTCTGGGCCGCCGGATTCGGGTTCGCCGCAGTGCTGGTCTTCAGCATCCTGCGCCTGCGCCTGCCCCGCTGGCCCCTACACCCCGTGCTGTTCCTGGTCTGGGTCACCTGGCCAATGTACGTGTTCTCCTACTCCATCCTGCTTGGCTGGTTGGTCAAAAAGCTCTCCATCCGCTTTGGTGGCTACGCTGTGGTGCGGAAACTGAAGCCCCTCATGTTCGGGGTCATCAGCGCGGAGATCCTGGGCGCACTCATCTTCATGGTGGTCGGCGCGGTCTACTTCCTCATCACCGGCAATCCGCCCAAGGCCTACCGCTACTTCCCACGCTAAGCGCTCCCCCCCCTTCTGACATGTGGAGTCTACCATGCGAATCGCACTGATCTTCGCGGGATTGGCCATCGGCGCCATGGCGCAACCGAGACCGGTTTCCCTGCCACTGGGCCGGACGGCTCTGGGCGATATCGGGCGCTACCGGGTGGCCCACCAGTCCTATGATGGCGAAGTCGTGGAGATGCCGGCCTCATGGTCGGGGCACTTCGAGGACAAGAGCGGGATTTCCTATCAGGCTGGGCAAGGCATGCTGGGCCGCCGGGCCCTGTTGCTGCACTCTCCCTGGCGCCTACCACCGGGCAAGGTCTGGGTGGACTACCGGCTAACGCTGCCGAAAACGAAGCCGCTGGCCCTGGCCTTCGGCATTGCCATGAAACCGGGCGTGGTGGGCCCGAAGAAGAGCGACGGCGTGACCTTCTCCTGCCAGCTCGACGCAGGCGGTGGCTTTGCCGAACTCATGCGGCAACATCAGACGGCAGCGGAGTGGCGGGATTACACCTTCGACCTCACGCCCTTCGCCGGACGCACCGTGACGGCGCGATTGCAGACCGAGCCCGGACCAGCGAACAACGCCGGCTTCGACTATTCCTACTTCGGCGATGCTCGGATCGTGGCCGGGGCGACGGCGGATACCTTGCGCGTCGCCGTGGACCGAATGGTGAGCACTCAGGCCTACCAGGCGGTAGCCGGGAAGAGCTTGGCCCCCCTGGCCAACGACGTCTCGCGGGGGATCGTCCCCGCCTCGCTGGTGGCGGGGCGGAACGAGATTCGGTCGGTGGGCGACGCGTGGCTGCTTTCGTACCAGGGCGAGGACTGCCGGATCGAGTATCGCTACGAACCGAAGACTGGCACGCTGGACGATCTGACCGTCCGCATCGATGGCGGCGAGCCCTTCCGGCCTGCCGCAGGTGGGGGCGTGCGCTTCGCCGAGAAGACCACACTGCGGCGCAACTCGGTGGTGCAGGATGGCGCCACTGTGGTGGCCACGTTCTCCGGCCCCGGCGGTACGGTCACCTGGCGCTTCGGGATGCGAGACAAGGCATTGCTGGTGGCGGTGAGCTGTGACCAACCCGTGGTGCATAGCGTCGATCTCGGCGGCATCGCCGATGTGGATCTGCGGCGGACGATGATCGTGCCCTACTTGAACGGGGGGATGAACTACTTGCCCGGCTTGGGGCTCTACGCATGTCGGCGGTGGGATTGGACGCAGAGCAATGCGTCGGTCTGTGCGCCACGTTCCGCCAGCTACCACGCCAAGACCGACGGAACCCGCAATGTACTGACTGAGTCCGGTTACATCGCCATCTCCCCCAGCGTGCATGAGGTCCTGCCCAATCTGCCCCACCCGAACTCGCCCTACATGGATCTGCTCGGTGACCGAATCATGCTCGATGTCTGGGGGCACCACCAGGACGGCACCTTCCAGGGCGACGCCCTCACCTTGCGCCAACTCAAGGACAACGGCGTCGACCACCTGGCCATCATCCAGCATGTCTGGCAGCGTTTCGGGTACGATGTGAAACTGCCCGACCACATCCCGGCACACCCCCGCCTGGGCGGCGACGAGGGGATGACCGAATACGGACGCGCGGCCAACGAGTGTGGCTATATCTGGAGCGTGCACGAGAACTACATCGATATCTATCCCGACGCACCGTCCTACGACGCCTCGGCCCGCGTGCTGAAGTCGGATGGCAAGCTCTCCCTCGCCTGGTTCAACCGGGGTACGGGCGTGCAGAGCTACGGGATGAAATCCAACCGGTCACTGGGTTTCGCCAAGCAGAACGCGCCGGAGATTCACCGTCGATACAAGACCACGGCGGCCTATCTGGACGTGCATACCTGTGTGCCCCCCTGGCACCAGCTCGACCACGAGGCCAGCCAGCCCCTCGCGGCCATCGGCAGAGGCAAGGTGGAGCGTGGCACGGCGCTGTTCCAGTACATGCGTGAGACCCACGAGGGCCCGCTCTTCGGCGAGGGCTCGAACCACATGTACTGGGGCGGGCGTTGCGATGGTGTCGAGGCCCAGGTGCGTGGCGGCGAGGACCATGCGCCCTTCCTGGATTTCGACCTGCTGCGGCTCCATCCGCAGATGGTGAACCACGGCATGGGCTACTACGAGCGGTGGTTCCGAGATGGCTACAGCCACGTCCCTGGCGTCAGTTCGTGCGCACCATTCCAGATCGATCAATACCGGGCCCAGGAAGTGGCCTATGGGCACGCGGGCTTCATCGGCAATCTGGCCACGGCCAACCTGCAATGGGTCGCCAAGGAACACAACCTGATGCATCCCATCCAGCGGCTCTACGGCACCGCCAAGGCGAGTCGGATCGAGTACGAAGTGGCCGGGCAATTCGTCACCGCCAGCGTGGCCCTGGCCGTGGAGCGACGGGAGCGCCAGCGGATCACCTACGACACCGGGCTCCGCGTCTGGGTGAACTGGGGCGAGGAGCCTTGGCTGGTCGAGGACCGGACGCTACCGCAATGGGGTTTCCTCGCTCTCGGCCCGGATACCGAAGTCTGGACCGCCCAGACAAAGACAGGCTTGGCCGACTACGCAACCTGCCCCGAGTTCGCCTTCGCCGACGCCCGCACCTCCTTCCACATGCCGTACCTCAAGCCTGGCGTGGACATCGAACCACGCCTGCGCTCCCTGAAATGGCTTGGCGACCGCAAGGCGGAAATCACCTACGAGTGGCGGGTCGGCGAGGAAGTGCCCGATGACTACCACTGCTTCGTCCATTTCCTGAACAAGCAGAAGGAAGTGAAGGGCGTCGGCGAAAACGACATGATCGTGGGACAGCACGACCACGCCCTGCCCAAACCCACTAGTGCCTGGCGCAAGGGCGACGTCATTGTCGATGGGCCGCATGTGGTCGAAGTCCCCGCCGGGTTCGACCAGTTCGAACTGGTCATCGGGCTCTACGGGCACAAGGGACGTATGCAGATGAAGGGCACCGACCACGATGGGCGTCGCTACCTGATCGGCGTCATTCAGCTCGATGGTGACCATGGCAAACTCGGCGATCTCGGCGCCGCCAGCGCCAAGTACGAGACCAAGGCCAGGCAAGTCGATTTCACCCGCAACCTGAACCAGCCTGGGACCTGGGTCGATTTCGGCGCCCTCGCCACCGACGGTTCCGTGAAGGTCAACCGAGGCGAGCAGCAACTGGTCGTCCATCCCTACCCCCGCAACCGCCGCTTCGCCGTCGAGCTCGACCCCAAGGCCCTCGGCCTGGCCAAGGCCCCCACCAAGATCCAGGCCCTCAAGGCCCTGAGCGACGACATCCTGCAAGACATTCCCTTTACGCATCGCGGCCAACGCATCCGCTTCACCGTTGGGCAGAAGGGGGCTGGCAGGTACGTGGTCTTGCCGTGAACAGGATTTGACCAACACCCGATCCAGCGGCATGCTATGGGCATGACCATCGAGCAGATCAAACAAGCGGTACTGCCTGCCTGCCGGAACTTCGGCGTGCGGAGGCTCGATGTATTCGGGTCCGTTGCTGAGGGCACAGCTTCGCCCACCAGCGATGTAGACCTGTTGGTCGAGTTCGATGAGCCAGACCGGAAGCCGTCAAAGCGGTACTTTGGGCTCCTGCACTATCTGGAGGATACCCTAGGCTGCGAGGTCGATCTCCTGACAAGCAGTAGCCTGAGGAACCCGTACTTCCAGAAGCGGGTGGCGGATGGGAAGGTGAGTCTCTATGAAGGATGAGACACTCGCCAGCCTCCACGACGCGCGCCAGGCCAGTCAAGCCGTGAAGACGTTCGTCAAGGGTCGCAGCTTCGCGGAATACGCGTCGGACGAACTGCTCCGTAGCGCCGTCGAACGGAAGTTCGAGATCATGGGCGAAGCTCTGAATCGGGTCCGCCGGAGCGCGCCCCCCGTGCTTGAGCAGATCCGTGACCATCGCGAGATCATCTCCTTCCGGAACATCCTGGTCCACGGCTACGATGCCATCGACAACCGCATCGTCTGGGGCGTCATTGCAGAGGATCTGGATGGGTTGATCGAGGATCTGGATCGGCTCCTTGACTGACTCACCTGGGGCGGAGAAGTGGGGAAGGCAGTGTTGGACGCATTGGCTTTGGGGGTTGTGCCCGGTCGGTGATCGCTCGTGCGACGGCCACATTTCCAGTTGGTCCAGCGCGGGCAGACGGTAGACGGCGGTAGGCAGAAGGGGTCGGCGGACCGCCGGGCGCACCGGGGAAAGCCCCGCTGCCAGGGCCGTGCGGGGAGAGCGCACTTGGTGTCGAGGAGCAGGGATGCTCCGGCTACGAAGGAGGGACGGAAGAGGGACTGTCCTCCATACCCCATGGGGAAGCGGCAAAGTGCACCCACGGGCCAGACGCCCTGAAGAGCCGCTCGGGAGAGCGGCGTTCCCAGGCGCGCTCCGTGCAACCCAGGGTTCCGGTGGCAACGCCCTGGAACGATGGGGAGTGGGCATCTGCCGGAAGGCTCGGAAGCGTGGAACCCATGCCGTAGTTAGGGTCGAAATTAGAGTGGGAGCCGTTAGCCGATCTCGGATCTGGCCATACCGCATTCACATGGAATTCAGGTAGGAATAAGGCCACGTGGACAGCCCTTGCCGCAAGGAGTTTCGTATTGGTAAAATATCAAAGGACAGCCTTGCTTCCGGCGCTATTTCCAGTAAAGTTCAGATTCTGCCTACGAGGCAATCGCGCCCCCAAGGCCACCGTGCCACCACCAAGAAAACAGGACGAACATGAACCGCAAACGTTTCACCCTCATCGAGTTGCTCGTTGTGATCGCGATCATCGCCATTCTTGCATCCATGCTGCTCCCGGCCCTGCAACAGGCGCGCGCCAAGGCCAGAGCGATCAGTTGCACGGGCAATGTGAAACAGGTGATGCTCGCCTGGACCATGTACCTGGACGACAACGACGACACCTTCGTCAGGGAAAGCGGGAATCTGGACGGCGTGGCGTTCTACAATGGCAGCAAGGTGCTTACCACCTACGGCAACTACCAGCCCTTGGTCTACGACTATGTGAAGTCCATGGATGCGTTCCGTTGCCCGGTCAGCGCCCGCACGAACAAGGCCGAGCAGTTTGCCTACGACTACTGCATGTCCACCTTCTACTACGGCAGGACTCGGAGCTACATCTTCGGAGGCGGCACCCGCTCCCCGTCTGAGATGGGACTGGTTCTCGACACCAACTACGAGTGGATCCAGAGCAACGCTGCGGGCCGTGTCTCGGCCCGCCATCTTGGCCGCGCCAACGTCGGCTATGTCGATGGCCATTCCGACTCCCGCTCCGCCGGTGATATCAACAGCGACGGCTCGTTCCTCGGCTGGAACGACGTGAGCCTCTGGCAATCCGGCTACGGTTCGGTCAAGCTCCAGTAGCCCCCCTTCTACCCTCCACGGCCCGGTCGCCTCTTCTGGCACCGGGCCGTTCCGCGTCTGGGCTGGTTGCCGTGTTCGCTACTTCACGTACAGGAAGATGCGGCTCCGAGCGACCTCGGCGTTGTTGAGTTTCGGCTTCGTCCTGAGCGCAGCGACCCCTTGTGTTGCCTCTGCGGTGCTGCGCGGAGTAAAGACGAGCCGGTACCGCCCGGGCGTCTTGGTGGATTTGAGCTTGCAGGAAAAGGCACGGCTATCGAGATCGACCTTGGCCAGCTTGAGATCCTGGTCAGGGTTCGTTTGCACGAACACCTCCAGGGGGATGGGGGCGCTCCCTAGCTTCCAGATCAGCAGGCGCTCGTTGAGGCGCACATTCCATGGCAGCGTGCCGGTGAGCTGTAGCGTGGTGGTGGGCTTCTTGGGGTCGTCCGTTGTCACCCTCACGGTTTTAAGCTGCACTCCCGTCCGCCCCTGAAAGCGGAAGGTTGCGGTCACACTGCCCGTCTCCCCTCGCTGATAGACCTGCTTGTCGGCCACGGCGGCGGTGCAGCCGCAGGTGGTGCGGAGCCGCAGGATCCTGACCGGGCGCCTGCCCTTGTTGGCAAAGCGGAACTCCACCTTTGCCTCGGTGTCGCCCGGCTTCACCTTGAACTCAATCGCCTCGTTCTCCCATACCAGTCCCCCGCCAAATGCGGCGATGCCGACCACCAGCGCTCCAAGCAGCAAACGCACCATGTTACTTGTCCTTCATCTTCGGTCCGCCCTGAACGGCGGTCAGGTAGTTGGCGAGGAGACGGACGTTGCCCACGAACGTCCGTGAGTAGATCATCGACAGCTTGTTTTCCTTGTCGATCACGCGCTTGATTCGTCCCTCCTTGTCCTTCACTTGTTCCACGCGGCCGACGAGTTTCGTCCAGCGCCCCAGCTCGTCCTGAGTGGCGAGCAGCTTCTGGACCTTGGGGGCCAGGGCCGCTGCGCGCGCCTTGTGCTCGGCAGCGCTGGGCTCTCCCTTCTTGGCCACCCGGGGTTTGGGTGGCGGGGCTTTGCGCAGGGCCTCGTAGCGCTTCATCATGCGGTTGACGCCGTAGCTGCTCTTGAAGGAGTAGTGGACTGGCAAATCGTCATCCTTGAAGGTGAGTTCGTACTTTCTTGTGAAGTACAGCGGCTTATTGGTGCCCACCTCGTAGAAGCGGGCCCAGACTCCGTTTGTCTCCGTGCCGCCGATCCGACTGCGCTTGTACCAGTCCACGGCCTTCCCCACGGCCTCGAGGTAGCGGCGGTCGCCGAAGCGTCCGTACATGTCCATGAGCAACTGGCAGTTGCCGCAAGACTCTCCACCAGTGACCGAGGGCGGCTCGAACCGGCGCGCCCAAGCGGGCTTGAGATCCTTGTCGTACTGCTGGGCCCAAGCAGTCTGGGGCGCGGGTTGCTGGCTGCGGAGATAGAACTCCAGGCAACGCTTCACCGACTGCAGGTACTCGTCCTTCTCATACAGTTCCCAGGCCAGGAGCACGGTCTTGACGCAGTCGCTCATGGTGTTGTCGTTGTAAGTGGGCAAGCCGCCGTAGCCCTTCTGGGGCGCGGGGAAGCGTTGCGGCCAGGCTCCGTCCCACTTGCCCCCGGTGAACTGGGCCTTGAGGAAGCAACCGAGGGCGCGCTCGACGGCGGCATCGACCTTGGGATCGTCCACGTACTGGTCGAGGCGCATGAGAAAACGGGTGGCGCTCTGGGTGTTGTTGTCGTCGAAAGTGGTGGTGTTGCGCTTCGCCTTGCCGGTACCGTCCAGGTGATGGTAGTGATTGCGGTTCCGCTTGGGATCGAACTCGATGCTGTAGGTCCAGCCGCCCGATTCCAGTTGCCCGTAGGCCAGGCAGTGCCCGGCAGCAAGGGCGGCATCCAGGTAGGGTTTCTCGCCCGTGGCGCGATAGGCGGCCAGGAACGCTTCGCCGACCA
Source organism: Victivallales bacterium (assembly GCA_018648945.1). Next base: position 5,446 of record JABGQJ010000004.1, on the reverse strand, counting down.
TGGGCGTGCCCGCCTGCACCCACACCGTGCTCTGGGGCAGGTCTTTGCTCTCCCCGCGACGCCGGGTGGTAAAGTCCGTGGAGTACTCCCAGACGAAGCCACCGTTTGCCGCCACCTTGTTGGCCCAATGGTCGCAGGCCTTGCGCAAGCCTTCGCGAGCTTCTGCCGGCAAGTCCGCGCCGGAGGCCAGGGAGGCCAGGGTCAGGAGCAGACAGGTCGTTTGCCGCCAGTTCGGGAGGCTATTCTTCATGATGGGTCTTCCCGTGTCGTCCAGTGGATGGTGGAACCCGGTATCTATCGTACCCTAGCGCAGGTCGGAGCCTCCCGAAAGTCCGCGCACGATCTGTTCTCGCCGCCGCAAGCATCCTGCGCTATGGTTGGGGCTTCGAGCGCACCAACCTCCGGAGACCGATATGGCCAAGAAGCCTCTGAACTTCATCCTCTTCAATCCCGACGAAATGCGTGCTGAGAGCCTCGGATGTTACGGCCATCCGGTGGCGCAGACGCCCCACATCGACCGGTTGGCTGCCGAGGGCGTCCGCTTCGATCAATGCCATGTGCAGCACACCGTCTGCTCGCCCTCCCGCTGCAGCTTCATGACTGGTTGGTACCCGCATGTGAGCGGGCATCGGACGCTGTGGCACCTGCTGCGTCCGCACGAGCCCAACCTGCTCAAGTACATGAAGCGCGCGGGATACGATGTGGCTTGGTGGGGCAAGAACGATCTGCTCGCCACCGAGAGCTTTGCCGACAGCGTCAGCGAGGTCAACGTCCGCCGCAGCGAGGGCCCGACATTCACCAAGAGGGCCTGCAATCCCTACTCCCTGGACGATCCACGCTACTACAGCTTCCTGAACGATCCCCCCGAGGGACCGGCCGAAGCCCACCACGACTACCGGAGTGTCCAGGGCGCTATCGACTTCCTCGGCACGAACCCCGAGAACCCGTTCCTGCTATATCTCCCCATCAGCTTCCCCCACTGTCCGTTCCGTGCCCCCCAGCCCTGGCACGACTCGATCGATCCGGACACGCTGCCTCCCCTGCGCCCCGCCGAACTGGCCAACAAGCCCGACTACTTCCAGCTTATCCGCAAGAACCGTCGGTTGGACGAACTGGACCAGAGCTTTCTGCGCAAGATCAACGCCGTTTACCTGGGCATGATCGGTTTCGTCGACTACATGCTCGGCAAGCTGCTGGAAGCGCTTGAGGAGAGCGGGCACGCCGACGACACGGTCATTCTCTTTTTCTCCGACCATGGCGACTGGGCCGGGGATTTCGGGCTGGTCGAGAAATGGCCCAGCGGCCTGGACGACTGTCTGACCCGCATCCCCATGATCGTCCGTCTGCCCAAGGGCGCAAAGGGACATGTGGTGAACGAGCCCATCGAGTGCCAGGATCTCATGGCCACCGTGCTCGAGCTAGCGGGCGTCGAGGCGGAACACACTCACTTCAGCCGATCCCTCGTCCCCCAGCTGCATGGCGCTTCCGGGGATCCCGACCGCGCCATTTTCGCCGAGGGCGGCTACGACACCCATGAACCCAACGCTTCCGAGTATTGGGATGGACGCCCCGCCTTCGCCAGCAAACCCGAGGCGATCTACTACCCCAAGATCATGCAGCAGGGCGAGAATCCCGAGAGTGTCGAGCGCGCCGTGATGATCCGCACGATGACCCACAAGTTGGTCCGACGGCGGCAGGGCGTGTGCGAACTGTACGAGCTTGGGACCGATCCGCAGGAGCTCAACAACCGCTATGGCGACCCAGCTCTGTCAGCGATGCAGAGCAAGCTTGAGCAACGCCTGCTCGACTGGTACCTGCAAACCAGCGACGTGGTTCCCCACAACGACGATCCGCGGGGGTATGCGAAGCGGTAGGGAGAGCGCGATGACCTGTTGGCGCCAGCTTGTCTTTGTCCTGGTGGTCCTGAGCGCGACCGGGGTGGCGCAACCCCTGCCGCCTGCCGGGCCGCTGGACGTGGTGACCACGGAGTTGTCGCCAGCGGTCTTGGTACGGAGTACGGAGCGCTCGCTCGTTCTCTTCGACAACACGGGCGCGGAGGTCGGTGGTCCGACCCGGCTGGCGGTGCCGACGGCACAGGGCATTCTCAAGATCCTGCATGTTGGGCAGAGCCTGGACGGGACCATGCAAAGCCGTCCGTGGCTGCTCGTCTGGTATGCAGGAGCCAAGGGGTGGCACACCTGGGACGTACCCACGTTGGTGGTGTTGCAGCATCGCGCCACCAAGCTGGAACTGAGGGCAGACGGCCTGCATTTGTCCTTCCCAGAGCAGGCGGGAGACATCGTGGTCATGCCGCTCTATGGCTTCCAGAAGCTGCCTCAGGCGGGGGCGGATTTCACTGCTTTCCCCGCCCGTCCCCCGACTGAACCCGGGAAGTGGGAGAAGGGCCTTCCCGAGCCCGTTGCGTACCGCTGTGACAGGCTCTCCCGGATCTCCCCGGCATTCCCCCTGCATGCCAAGGAGGAGTACGCGGTGGAGGGGGATGTGCTGCGGATGCGCACTACGATCCAGTTCCATCGGATCAGGGACGACTGGGGTGCCGAGACGGTTCCCTTGGCTCCCTTGCCACCTGTGTTGGGCCTAGCCTGGCAGGCCAACGGCAACGGTGATGCCAAGGAGCCCTTCCCCGTGCGCTTCCCAGCACCGACAGACCCCACGATCCTCACGCCCTACGGTCCCTGGCTGGGGATTGGGGGCAGGGAATCGTATACCATCGACTTCCCTCTGCTTCCCTACATCCACAGCACTGTCGCCACGCGCGATCCCCGGCCTGAGACTAGTCCCGTTGCCCAAGCCGCCCAGAAGCGTCTCCGACAGGTCTTCAGCTGGAAGTTCCGTGACGGCAACTGGGACAAGATCTGGGACCACGGCGGCGCCAAGAACTTCTGCTGGCAGGCCATGGGGGACAGGTGGTACGCCAAGGCCATTCCCTTCCTCGCCCCCGAGGCGCAGGCACGCGTCAAGCAGGGGTTGCGCGGCTACATGCGCGACTACGTGCTCCAGCCCGAGCGCTTCAAGCCTTTCCGCGAGGCGCTCCAGCTCTTTGGTCCGGGCATCGGGGCTTGGGGGAGTTACGACGATGCGGGGAAGTTCGCTGCCAACCTGCTTGAGACCATCTGGAACTACGCGTACTACACGGGCGACACCGAGACCATCCGCGAGCACTGGCCGCTGATCCGCAAGCTCTTCGTCACTCCCTACGAGTGCGACTGGAAGTCCTTCGGGCGCTACTCCATCGCCGAGCTGGGCGACGAAGCGGCCCCGGCCATTGCGATGGCCCGGCTGGCGCATCTAGTCGGCGATACCGAGACCTCCGACTTTGCCTCCTACATCGCCGTGCGCGAGCTAGTGCATCATTACGCCAAGAGCGTCGGCATCGGCTATTTCCGCAGGCACCAGCCCTGGCACAGCATGGACCCGGTCCCAGAAAGGGCCTGGCCCACCAACCTCTGGGGGCACACAGCCGGCTGGCAGATCGACGGCCCCGGCTACCCCGAGAAGACCAGGGAGCGCCAGCACACCAATCGCTGGGTCCGCTTCAGCGACCCGGACGTGGGGCGCTTCCATCGCGATGTCATGCCTATCGGGATGGCCCTGGAAATGGACTATCTGGCCCAGGAGAACGCTAGAGACCCGAAGGGGCGGTGGCGGATAGACCGCGACACCGCGCACATCATGCCCTCGCTCGTTCGTCTGCGGCGGGTGTTGCTGAACGACTCCCCCAAGGAACTCGCCAAGATCGCTCCCGAGGCGACCTGGCAGGGCGGGCGCGGGGCCGATCAAGCGGCCTTCTATCTCTCCTTCCTTGGTTGGCGCGAAACTCCTGAAACCACACGCCTCATTCCAGCCCACACGAGCGAGTTCCGCCTGGGCCTGGAGTCCACCACCAAGACCCACTACCCCGGGCTCTGCCTTGATGTCCGCGCGCCGAAGGGCAGCACGGCCCCCGTGCTGAGTTGGGAACCGTCCAAGGGGCTGGCGAAGATCCAGGGGTTGCGCGCGCCCCACCTCGTCCAGTTCGGCGCGATCCGCCCAGGAAGACGCCCGCGCCAGTTCAGCGAAAGGGTCTCCCTCAACTGGAACACGGTCGTCATCCGCTACCGGTAGCTCACACCGAATTCGCGGCAAACGCGGGGTTCTTCCTGGCCAGCGGGAACCATGTATGAGAGAGCCGGCCTGGAGCGGTCGCGGCCTCGCGACCACCCATCCCAGATGACTGCCGATCCACAGCATGACTGTTCGGCGGGCGATGGTCCCCCGGCGCTTTGCGCCGTGCTCGCGAGGCCGCGAGCGCTCCAGGATCCCGCCATGGAACAGCCTCTTCAGTTCAGCTCCCGAACGCGATGGGCTGGAAGCAACGGGGCAGGTGGAAGTTCAGCTCGTCCACGGGGACCCAACTGATCCAGTGGGGATGGCTGGTCTCGTCGCCGCACTTGTAGAAATTGGCGGTCCACTCCTTCCCGGTCACATCGCCCAACGGGCCGGCGTAGATCTCCAGCAGCGAGATGGGAATGGCGAACTGGAGGGTCCAGATGGTCGGCTCGGTGATCTCCGGATCAACGGTTTCGGGCAGGCTGTGGTAGACCGAGACCGCATCCGCCGCGTCCTGTCCGAGCATCTGGCAATCGGCAAAACCGTCGTCGCCTATACGCGTGCAGTCGCGGATGTAGGAGCAGAGGAAGGTGCCGCCGCAGTTGAACTCGAAGTTGAAGTAGCCGGGGCCTGCGTGGGGCTGGAAGAAGAACTCCACGCAGCTGTCGCGGCAAACGGGGGCCTGGAAGCCGGTGTGCGCGGCCCGCACATACTGATCCTCGACTCGGTAGATGGCGTAGACGGTGCTGCCGTCGTGGAGGAACCGGGCCTGGACATTGGGCCGGTGGTCGCTGCTCTCCGGGCGGACGTTGGCGATGCAAAGCGTCTCGGCGTTCTGCCAGACGGGAGCATCCCAGTTGCCTTCGAGAGTGGGGACTGCGGCGGTCTTGTTGATCGTGTAAGGCATGGCAGGAGGCTCCCTTAGAGGCTGAGGTGGTGGCGACCCCAACGGGCCGTCTCCTCGATTGCTTCCTCGGTGGTCATATGGGGCCGGTAACCAAGCTGTTCCCGGGCCTTGCGGATGTCGTAGCACATGTGAGTGGCCAGGAAATGCAGGCCGATTCGGTGAATGTCGTCGCCATGGCGTTCCAGGATCGTCTCGATGGGCTGGAAGTCAATGGTGGGCACGGGTGCGCCCAGAGCTTGGGCAGTGACGGCCAGGTAGCGGGTCAGGGGCACGGCTCGGTCCAGGCAGATGTTGTAGATCTGGCCCACTGACTGCGGGGCATCCAGGGCCAGGACAAAGGACCGGGCCAGATCGCGCACATGGACCGGATGCAGCAGGGCCTGCCCGTCGTTCGGCAGCTCCAAGGGCTTGCCGGCCAGAACATCGGCC